>NZ_WHOV01000187.1:0-313 GCF_009765395.1 Pseudomonas sp. BAV 4579
TTGGCTGGCTCGATAGCTCCGACGGCTACCGTTGCGGTTTATCTCGCGGCTAATGGTGGATGGAGCGCGCTCCAGGCGGGTCGCAATCTCTCGAATCGACAGACCAACTGCGACACCCCGTGAAATCTCCTCGCGCTCCACGAGGGTGAGGGCCAATCGGGAGCGTCTTCGCGCAGTTGGGCGGATGCCTCCCGTCTCCGCGAGAATCCGCTGGATCGAAGAATGGTTTCGATCAAACAGCTGCGCAATCTGCTGGAGCGAATCACCCGCCTTCCAGCGATCCCACATCAACGCTTTCTGGCTTTCGGTGTAG
>NZ_WHOV01000188.1:0-21097 GCF_009765395.1 Pseudomonas sp. BAV 4579
GATAGCGCCCCTGCTCGCGCCAGCCTAGCGAGTGTGGTGTCTCAGAAGTTGACTGCACAATCTTGGCGGCGCTTTTTCGGCTCTGGCGGCGTTGCCACTCCTCGCCATAGCCCTGCTATGACTCGTACCGGCGCCTGGCCAAAGTCAAAAAAATCACCCGCCAATTCTTGTGCTAACTTCAGAGACACCGCACTAGCCTGGCGGGTGACGGATGGCCGTAGCGTCAGTCCAGTGTAGCCAGGGCTTCGCGGCAGAGCTGCTCGACGCGCGTCCAGTCCTTGGCCTTCACCACGTCGCCGGGCAACATCCAGCTGCCGCCGACGCACAGCAGGTTGGGCTGCTGGAAGTAGTTCTTCACGTTGCCCGGATTGACGCCACCGGTGGGGCAGAACTTGAGTTCGGCGAAGGGCCCGGCAAAGGCCTTGAGCGCATCGACGCCGCCATAGACGTTGGCGGGAAACAGCTTGAAGCGGCGATAACCCAGGCGGTAGGCCTGCATGATCTCCGAAGGCGTGGCGATGCCCGGCAGCAGCGGGATGGGCGCCGATACCCCGGCCTGGAGAATTTCCTCGGTGGTGCCCGGAGTGACGATGAACTGGGCGCCAGCCTCGACCGCAGCGTCGAACATCCGCACGTCAAGCACGGTGCCCACGCCAATATCCAGCTCGGGACGTTCCTGGCGCAGCAGGCGCACCGCGTCCAGTCCATGGGCCGATCTCAGGGTAATTTCCAGGGCGGTGAGCCCCGCCGCGGCCATGGCGTCGGCGAAGGGCAGCACGTCGGCGGGATCGTTGATCACGATCACCGGCAGGATCCGCGCGCGGGCGCACAGGGCATCTAGGGTCGCGATCTTGTTCTGCATGTCCAAAACTCAACTCCTCGTCAGGGGCACCAATAGACGACCAGGGGTTCGCGCAGGAACGCCTTGATCGGAGTGACCAGCTCGTCGCCCTCGGCCAGAGCGGTTTCCAGCACCTGTCGCTTGCCCGCGCCCTGGATGGCGAGGATCTGCTGCCGCGCGCGACTCAGGTAGGCGCGGCTCAGGGTGATGCGGGTCCGGGGCGAGGACGGTGCCACGCCGGGAAAGCTCAGGCGCTCGCTGGCCGGATCCAGGGCCTCTTCCAGGCCGGGACTACCGGGGAACAGCGAGGCGGTATGGGCGTCGTCACCCATGCCCAGCACCAGCACATCTGGGGTCCCCAGGGTGTCGCGCAGCCGGGCTTCGGTCAGCGCCATGCCCTCTTCCGTGGAAGCGGCCGGGCTATAGAGATCGACGAAACCTGCGGCGGCAGCGGGTCCCTGGAACAGATGCTGGCGCAACAGACCGGCATTGCTGTCCGGATGGTCAGCGGGTACCCAGCGCTCGTCCGCCAGGGTGACCAGCACCCTGGACCAGTCCAGCTCGGCCTGGGCCAGACGCTCCAGGAAGGGCACCGGACTGCGGCCACCGGAAACGATCAGCAGCGCCTCGCCGCGGGCCGCCAGGGCCTCGCGCAGCGCCGCCGTGACGGTCTCGGCCAGCGCCGTGGCGTGGGCCTCGCGGTCGGGCAATTCGCGCAGGGTCACACCCTGCCCCAGATCAGACGTCGCCATACCAGGATCTCCCGTCTCGTGCGATCAGTGCGATGGAGGTCAGCGGACCCCAGCTGCCGGCGGCATAGGACTTGGGCGAGTCGCCCATCTTCGACCAGCCATCCATCAACTGATCGCACCACTTCCAGGCCGCTTCAATCTCGTCCTTGCGGACGAACAGCGACTGATTGCCCTGCATGACTTCCAGCAGCAGTCGTTCGTAGGCATCCGGCGTGCGCAGGTGCTTGAAGGTCTCGGAGAAATTGAGCTGCAGCGGACCGCTGCGCAGTTGCATGCCCTTGCGCAAGCCCTGGTCCTTGCTCATCACCTGCAGCGAAATGCCTTCGTCCGGCTGGATGCGAATGATCAGGCGATTGCTGATCAGGCTGCGCTGCTCGGGGGCGAAGATGTAGTGCGGTGGTTCCTTGAAGTGGATGACGATCTGCGACAGCTTCTGTGGCATGCGCTTGCCGGTACGCAGATAGAAAGGCACGCCCGACCAGCGCCAGTTGCGGATGTCCGCGCGGATGGCGACAAAGGTCTCGGTGCGGCTTTCGGTGTTGGAATTGGGTTCTTCCAGATAACCCGGCACCGGCTTGCCGTCGCTGTAGCCGGAGGTGTACTGACCCAGGACCACACGGCTGGCGAGCTGGTCGGCGGTAATGGGCTCCAGCGCCTTGAGGACCTTGACCTTCTCGTCACGGATGCTGTCGGCCGACAGATCCGCCGGCGGGTCCATGGCGGTCAGACAGAGCAGCTGCAGCAGGTGATTCTGCACCATGTCGCGCAGCTGGCCAGCCTGGTCGAAATAGCCCCAGCGACCCTCGATCCCGACCTTCTCGGCCACGGTAATTTCCACGTGGGAAATGTAGTTCTGGTTCCACTGGGTCTCGAACAGGCTGTTGGCGAATCTCAGGGCGATAAGATTCTGCACGGTCTCCTTGCCCAGGTAATGGTCGATGCGGTAGACGCGGTCTTCCGGGAAGAAGCGCGCCACGGCGTCGTTGACCACCTTGGAGGATTCCAGGTCGTAGCCGATGGGCTTTTCCATCACCACCCGGGTGCGCTCGCACAGGCCGACGGCGGCCAGGTTCTCGCAGATGGCGCTGTAGACCAGTGCCGGGGTGGCGAAATAGGCGATCAGCGGCGAGGTCTCGCCCACATCCTCGGCAAGTCCCGTATAGTCTTCGCGATTGCGGAAATCGATGGCGCGATAGCCCAGGCGACCGCGCATCCGGGTCCATACCGCTTCGTCCCAATCGGCCTTGGGCACATAGTGGCGCAGGCGCTCCTCGATGTGCTCCAGCTGCTTGACCCCATCGCCCTGGTCACGCGCCAGCGCCATGATACAGGTATCCTCGTGCAGCAGACCTTCGCGATCCAGCTGATACAGGGCAGGGAAAAGTTTGCGCAGGGCCAGGTCGCCCAACGCGCCGAAGATTGCCAGGGTACAGGGTAGAACTCGGACGCCAGCCATAAATATTCGTTCTTTTACTTAAAGTTTGAGATATTCCAGCCCCATCATAGGGGAGCCGGGGCGATTCGCGTAGTCTTTATATTAAAAAATACGGCGCAGGGGTAAGCCCGGCCCATACCTTTTATAGCCTTAGGATAGAGGCACAACAACCACTAGGAGTTCTCATGGATCGTGCCAGCACCCTGCTGCAAACCATCCAGAACCGCATCGGCGAACTCAACCGCGCGGAACGCAAGGTCGCCGAGGTCATCCTGCAGAATCCCCGGCAGGCCACGCGCTACACCATCGCGGCCCTGGCCCAGGCGGCCCAGGTCAGCGAGCCCACCGTCAACCGCTTCTGCCGCTCCCTGGGCGTGAGCGGCTATCCGGAGATGAAGATCCAGCTGGCGCAGAGCATCGCCAGCGGCGCGGTCTATGTCAGCCAGGCGGTGGAAGCCAACGACGAATCCGAAGCCTACGCGGAAAAGATCTTCAGCAGCACCATCGCCTCGCTGGACAGCGCCCGCCAGCGACTGGACGCCCGCACGGTGGATCGCGCGGTGGACCTGATGATCCAGGCGCGGCAGATCCACTTCTTCGGCCTGGGCGCCTCGGCCCCCGTGGCCCTGGACGCCCAGCACAAGTTCTTCCGCTTCAACATGGCGGTGTCGGCGCATTCGGACGTGCTGATGCAGCGGATGCTCGCCTCCATCGCCAGGACCGGCGATCTCTTCGTGATCATCTCCTACACCGGCCGCACCCGCGAACTGGTGGACGTGGCCAAGCTGGCTCGCGACAACGGCGCCTCGGTGCTCGGCCTTACTGCCAGCAACACCCCGCTGGCCAAGGTCTGCACCCACAGCCTGGACATCCCGCTGCCGGAGGACACCGACATCTACATGCCCATGACCTCGCGGATCATCCAGCTCACCGTGCTGGACATCCTCGCCACCGGGGTCACGCTCAAGCGCGGCGTGGATTTCCAGCCGCACCTGCGCAAGGTCAAGGAAAGCCTGGTCGCCACCCGCTATCCCTCTGAGCCCGACCAGGGTTGAGCCTTGGGCTCCGGTATCCCCGGAGCCCCTACGTCTCTAGATGTCGTCGCGATGGCTGAACAGATCCCAGGTCGACATGAACAGCGCGGCGATCAGCGGGCCGATCACGAAGCCATTCAGGCCGAACAGCGACATGCCGCCAATGGTGGAGATCAGTACCACGTAGTCGGGCATCTTGGTGTCCTTGCCGACCAGGATGGGGCGCAGCAGGTTGTCCACTAGGCCGATCACCACCACGGCGAAGACGATCAGGATGACCCCTTTGATCACCGAACCGGTGGCCAGGAAGTAGATGGCCACCGGCACCCAGATCAGCGCCGAGCCGACCGCGGGCAGCAGCGACAGGAAGGCCATCAGGGTGCCCCAGAGCACCGCGCCCTGGACACCCAGCACGCCGAGGATGAAGCCGCCGAGGGCCCCCTGCACCACGGCGACGATGATGTTGCCCTTGACCGTGGCACGCACCACGGCGGTGAACTTGGCCATCAGGCTGCGCTTGTGCATGTCGCTCAGCGGAATGGCCTTGCGGATCAGCGCCACCAGCTGTGAACCATCGCGCAGCAGGAAGAACAGCAGATAGAGCATCACGCCGAAGCCGATCAGGAACTGGAAGGTCCCCTGACCGAAGCTGAAGGCCTGGGTAGCGACGAACTGGCTGCCCTGCATGGCGCCTTCGGAGAGCTTCTGGCGGATGCCATCCAGGTCACCGGCACCGAAGCGCTCCAGCACGCCACGCACCGAACCCGGCAAGGCGCCCCAGATCTGCTGATAGTACTGGCCGAAGTTGAGCTGACCGCTGCTGACCTGCTGGTACAGCAGCGAGCCTTCCTGCACAAGGGAAATGGCGATGAACACCACCGGCAGGATGACGATGAGCAGGATCACGAACAGGGTGCAGAGCGCCCCGAGGTTGCGTCTGTTGTTGAAGCGCCGGACGAACCAGCGCTGCAGCGGGGCGAACAGGATGGCGAGGATGGCGCCCCAGAACACCGCCCCCAGGAAGGGCGTGAGGATCCAGACGAAGGCCAGCGAGACCACCACCAGCAGGATCAGGAACGTCTTGTTTTCCAGCCGAGCACTTTTCATTGGCTTTCGCGATTCCAAACAAGGATGACAGGCCTTGCTTAGAGCCTCGGAAGCCGTGGGGTTCCCACAAGCGCCCCCAACTTGGCCCGAAGAGGCGCGCCGGCGTGGCCGGCGCGCCCGGGATCATACGCAAAACTGACGTACCAGGCCGTCCAGGCGCTCACCCAGGCCGACCATGCCGGCGGTGTTGCGCGCGCCTTGCTGGGCGCCCTGGGCCATGCTGTCGACGGCACTGGCGATGGTGTGGACGCTGCGATTGACCTCCTCGGCCACCGCCGTCTGCTCCTCGGCGGCACTGGCGATCTGGCTGTTCATGGCGTTGATGGTGGCGATCAGCTCGCTGATCGCGGCCAGGGCGGTGCCGGCCTGCTCGGCCTGGGCCGTAGTGGCCTCGCCCATGCCGCCCGAGCGTTCCATGGCCCCGACCGCGCGGCCGGTGGCCTGTTGCAGGCGATCGATCATGCCCTGGATTTCCTGGGTGCTCTGCTGGGTCCGGCTGGCCAGGGCGCGTACCTCGTCGGCGACCACGGCAAAACCGCGACCGGCCTCGCCCGCCCGGGCCGCTTCGATGGCGGCATTGAGCGCCAGCAGATTGGTCTGCTCGGCAATGGCGCGAATCACGTCGAGCACGCCGACGATGGCGCCCACGTCCTGCTTGAGGCCATCCAGGGACACGCTGCTCTGGCGTACCTCCTCGACCAGTTCGTGAATGCGCGCCACGCTGGTGGCAACCGTTTCGCGGGCCAGCCGACCTTTCTCCTCGGTCTGACGGGTGGCTTCGGAGGCCTGCAGGGCACTGCTCGCCACTTCCTGGGCCGCCGCGGACATCTGGTTGATGGCGGTGGCCACCTGGTCGGTTTCGCTGCGCTGACGCTGCATGTCGCGATCGGTGCGCTGGGCCTGCTGGGCGACGTCGTCGAGCAGACCGGTGAACTGGTGGGTGATGTCGACGACCTGGGCGATGGTGCCCTGGATGCGATCGACGAAGCGATTGAAGGCGGCGGCGAGTTCACCGATCTCGTCGCGCCCGTTGACCGGCAGGCGGCGGGTCAGATCGCCCTCCCCGGCCGCGATGTCGTCGAGATTCTCCCGGATCTGCGCCAGGGGTCTGAGGGTGCGGGTGGCAAACAGCTGCGCGGCGATGCCGATCACCACCAGCAGCACGCCGGCCTCGCCGAAGATCAGCCAGAGCTGATCCTGGGTGCGCTTGGCGACCTGCTGGGCCACGGCAGCGACCTCGGCCTCCACGCCATCCAGATTCACCGCCGAGCCGATCACCAGATCCCATTTGGGCAGGTAGTCGGTGTAGGCGAGCTTGGGCACCAGCACGTCCTTGTTGCCGGGCAGCGAAGAGCTGTAGCGACTGAAATGCGAGCCATCCTTGCCGACCCGGACCAGTTCCTGGTTGAGGTAGAGGCCGCTGGGATCGCGATTGTCCTTGAAGCTCTTGCCGATCCCGGCCGGGTCGTTGCCCTTGAACAGGCGGACCACGTTGGAATCGTAGCCGAAGATATAGCCATCCTTGCCGTAGCTGATGGCCGACAGCAGGCGGATGGCCTCCTTGCGCGCCTCGGTATCGCCCGCGGCGGCCTTGTCGTACAGCGGCTTGACCACGGTCATGGCCGCTTCCACGGTGTTCTGCAGGGCGTTGCGACTCTGGACCATCAGCCGCTCGCGAGCGTCGGCGACGTCCCTGGCGGCCTGCTCGTGCAAGACCCAATAGGACAGTCCCCCCAGCACCAGCGTGAACAGGCAGACGGGCAGGACGGCCAGTAAGGTGACTTTGAATTTGAGGCTCACGAGGTTCTCCTTGGTCGCAAGAGCTTGTGCGGTTATCGGCGCCCTGCCCGATTACTTGACCAGGGAGTCACCTGAGTGACGGGGTGCGCGCTGGCGCCGGCAGCCGGATGACCACTGCCAGCCCACCCAGCGCGGAGGTCTCGAGAACGAGGGTTCCGCCGCAGCTGTCGACGATGTCCTTGGCGATTCCCAGCCCCAGGCCGTGACCGCTGACCGCTTCATCCAGCCGGGCACCCCGATCAAGGATCGTCTCGCGCTGGGCTTCCGGCACACCGGGCCCGTCGTCCTCGACCTGGATCAGATAGCCCTCTGCACCCTGCGCCACCTCCAGCCGGACCTGCTGATCCGCCCATTTGCCGGCGTTGTCCAGCAGGGTGCCGAACAGTTCCAGCAGGTCTTCCCGGTCCCAGGGCAGCCGTAGCCCCGCGGGCAGCCGACACTCGAACTGCAGGTGCTCGCCATGCAGCCGATTGAGCAGCGTGCATAGCTCGCGAAGCTCGGCGCCGTCCAGCTGCGCGCCCGGCAGGGCCTCGCCAGCCAGCCGCGCACGGCGCAATTCCCGCTCCAGGCGCTGGCGGATACGGCCCAGTTGTTCGCGCAACACCTCGCGCTGTTCGGGCAAAGCCTGCAATTCGGGACGCTCGGCCAGGCTGGTCAGCACCGCCAGCGGGGTCTTGAGCGCATGACCCAGATTGCCGATGCCATGCCGCGCGCGCTTGAGACCGTCTTCGGTGTGGCGCAGCAGTGCATTCATTTCTCCCACCAGCGGTTCGAGTTCGGCCGGCACGCTGGCGTCAAGCGTCGAACGGCGTCCCTGATGCAGCTGGGCGATCTGCTCGCGCACCTGCTCCAGCGGGCGCAGCGCCCGGCGCACGATCAACCGTTGCAGCAGCAGGACCAGCAGCAAGGTCGCCAGCCCCAGCAAGCCACCGAACGCGAGGATGCGCGTCAGGTTGCCCAGCAGGGGGTTGTAATCGTCGGCGACCGTTACCTGCACTGCCTGGCCGTAGCGCTGGTAATCGGCGCGATAGGCGAGCAGTCGCTGGCCACTGGGGCCGTCCACCAGGCTCTCGCTCAGGCCGGTGCCGGGTGGCACTTGCAGTTGGGCGTCCCACAGCGAGCGCGAGCGCCAGCGAATGTCCAGGGCGGGGATCTCGATGAGAAAGTAGCGGCCGGACAGCGGGCGGGTATAGAGACTGCCCAGCCGGCCTTCATCCAGTTGCAGGCCGTGGGGACCGCGCACTAGGGCGGCGAGCAGGTTCTCCGTCTCGCCGCGCAGCCCGGTTTCCAGATAACGGCGCAAGGCAAGATCCACCAGCCAGGCTCCCCCCAGCACCAGCACCAGACCGGCCACCAGCAGGATGGCCACCAGCCCGACCCTGAGCCGGGCCTGGATGGACTTCAATCGACACCGCCCAGGCGATAGCCCTGGCCGCGCCGCGTCTCGATGACCTCACGCCCCAGCTTGCGCCGCAAGTGATTGACGTGGACCTCGATGACATTGGAGTCGCGCTCGCTCTCGCCGTCGTAGAGATGGTCGTTGAGCCGCGTCTTCGACAGGATCTGCCCGGGATGCAGCAGGAAACAGCGCAGCAGGCGAAACTCCGCCGCACTCAGGGCGATGGTTTCACTGCCACGCACCACGCACTGGCGCGCCTCGTCGAGCGCGAGTCCGGCAGCCTGCAGCAGCGGCTGGTTGGCCACGCCGCGCACCCGCCGCAGCAAGGCGGCGATGCGCAGGCCCAGTTCTTCGGGGTGGAAGGGTTTGGTAAGGTAGTCGTCGGCCCCGGCCTTGAGGCCGTCGATGCGCTCCGCCCAGCTGTCGCGAGCGGTCAGGATCAGGACCGGAGTCGCCAGCGCCTTTGCCCGCCACTCCCCAAGCACCTCCAACCCGGGCCGACCGGGCAGACCCAGGTCGAGCACGATGAGGTCATAGGGTTCCTGGGCGCCCTGCCAGGCGGCATCGCGGCCATCGGCCAGCCAGTCGATGGCGTAACCCTGCCGCGTGAGGAACGCCGTGATCTCGTCGGCCAGGGCCACATCGTCTTCCACCAGCAACAGGCGCATCTAGTCGTCAACCTCATCCTTCATGATGGCGCCATCCATTGCGCCGATTTCCAGTTCGCGGACAACATCGCCGACGAGGATCTCGATCTCGTAGCGATACTGGCCGTCCTCCTCTTCCAGTTCGGCTTCCAGCAGCCGCGCCTGGGGATAGCGTTCGTTGACTCGCTGCAGCAGGCTTTCCAGCGGTCGGATCACGCCTTCCTTGCGCAGCTTGAGCGCCTCGTCCTGATCCAGGTCACGGGCCTGGATCAGGGGCGAGAGGCTGCCGAGCAGCACCAGCCCGGCGAGCCCGACGGTCAGTCGTCGCGCTGGTCTTTCAGGACTTCGCCAGTGGTGGCGTCGAGTTCCAGATCCCATTTCACACCTTTGGGGTCACGCAGTTCCAGTTGGTAGATGTAGCGGCCGTACTCTTCTTCCAGTTCAGTCTCGTGGGTCGTCGAGCCCGGATGCTTGGCGATGGCGGCCTGGTTGAGCACCTCGAAGCTCTTGATCTTGCCGCTGTCACGCAGCTTGAGGGCTTCGTCGGGGCCGAGATCCCGGGCCTGGGCGACGCCCATACCGGTAAGCAGGAGGGCGGCAGTCGCGAGGGCGGTAAGCTTTTTCATGGTGATTCTCTCTGGTTGCTGTTTGATCTGGGTCCAGAGTAGCGATCCGCCATTAATCGAAACTTAAACGCCGATTAAGCCAGGCTTAAGCGGATCGGGCCACGCCAGGGTGCTCCGGCATCCAGGGCTTCGCCCTTCTGCGTCACCTGCAGGCGACCCTCGCGCGCCAGTTCACGCGCCATAGCGCGCAGGGGCTCCATCAGCGGCCGCCAGTCCGCAGCCAGGTCACGCGCCACCTCCGACGGACAGAAGGTCGTCCCTGGACGGCGCGCCTGTGCCTTGGCCAGCAAGGCTTCGCGCAATTGTGCGTCGGTCGGCTTGAGCGCTGTCATGAGAACCGGGTCCCTTCTACAGGAGTCCACCATTTCGACCAGGAAATTGTCGGTGCAGTCATGACCTCTCGCTCGAAAGTCTCGAAAGTAATGCAACGCCTTGCCCAGACCGACCTGCCCATCCCCGCCGATGAGCGTGACGACACCGGTACCGCCCTCTGCACACCCTTACCGCCCGACCTCAACTATGTCGATGATTGCCAGGCGGGCCTGAGCCGACGCAAGCTGCGCGGCAAATGGGCGTACTTCACCCCCGACGGCGAACGCATCCGCGATCAGGCGGAAGTCGAGCGCATCAACAAGCTGGCCATCCCGCCGGCCTATACCGATGTTTGGATCTGCCCGGACGCCAATGGCCATCTGCAGGCCACCGGACGCGACGCCCGCGGCCGCAAGCAGTACCGCTACCATCCGCGCTGGCGCGAGATCCGCGATACCGACAAGTACGAGCGGATGCTGGCGTTCGGGCAGGCCCTGCCCAAGTTGCGGCAGCGGGTGGAAGAGGATCTCGCCCGGCGCGGCCTGTGTCGGGAAAAGGTCATGGCCACGGTCATCAGCCTGCTCGACGCGACCCTGATCCGGGTCGGCAACGCCCAGTACGCCAAGAGCAACAAGTCCTATGGCCTCACCACCCTGCGCAACCGGCATGCCGAGGTGCATGGCAACACCATCGCCTTCCACTTCCGCGGCAAGAGCGGGGTGGAGCACGATATCAAGGTCAGCGATCCGCGGCTGGCGCGTACCGTGAAGAAGTGCCTCGAGCTGCCAGGTCAGCACCTCTTTCAGTATGTGGATGGGGACGGCGATCGCCATACCGTGACCTCGTCCGACGTGAACGCCTACCTGCATGAACTCACGGGCGCCGATTTCACCGCCAAGGACTACCGTACCTGGGCCGGCAGTGCCCTGGCGCTGGAAGCCCTGCGCGAGTTGCGCTGTGAAACCCAGACCGACGCCAAGAAGGAGCTGGTGGACATGGTCAAGGCGGTATCCCGCACCCTGGGCAACACTCCGGCGGTCTGCCGCAAGTGCTATATCCATCCGGGCGTACTGGATGCCTTCCTCGCCGGCGACCTCTGCACCCTGCCCAAACCGCGCAAGCGCAAGGGGCTCAAGGAGGAAGAGGTGCTGCTGCTCAACTTCCTGCAACGGCTGGAACAGCGGATGGCCGAGACCCAGGCGGCCTGACCGGGTCGCACGCTTCCCTGCCCCCTGCACGGGGCGGGGAGCATTCTGCGACAGATATCAGCCCTGCTCGCCTAACATGATTCGCCAAAGACAGCCTGATGACGCTGCAGCACTTGTTATGTTATAACTTTTGCACGTCATTCAAGGCTCCGTCATGGCATCCCCTCGCTCGTCCCTTCTCCTCCTTTCCGTGCCCGTTCGGCTGTCGCTCGCCGCCATCCCATTGGTCGCGCTCTGGCTGGCCGTGCTCTGGGCGGTCGCCCTGCCATGAGCGCCGCCATCGAACTCCAGGATCTGACCCTGGCCTATCAGCGGCATCCGGCCATCCATCATCTCAGTGGTCGCTTCCGGACCGGCAGTCTGACCGCCATCGTCGGCCCCAATGGGGCGGGCAAGTCCACCCTGCTCAAGGCCATTGCCGGCACCCTGAGACCGGTCAGTGGCCGGGTGGACCGGGCCGTGCCTCAGCGCCGGCTGGGCTATCTGCCGCAAGCCGCGGAGATCGACCGCAGCTTCCCCCTGAGCGTGCTGGAGACCGTGGTACTGGGCGCCTGGCGCGGCTTGGGCGCCTGGCGCGGGGTCACCGCCGCCCATCGCGAGGAAGCCTCCCGGGCGTTGCAGGCGGTTGGCCTCGAAGGCCTCGAGGATCGCCTGGTCGGCGCCCTGTCCTCCGGACAATTCCAGCGGGTGCTGTTCGCCCGGCTGCTGTTGCAGGATGCGCCGGTGCTGCTGCTGGACGAGCCCTTCACCGCCATCGATGCCCGCACCACCGCGGACCTGCTGACCATCGTCCGTCGCTGGCATGGCCAGGGCCGCACGGTGATCGCCGTGCTGCACGACCTGGAGCAGGTTCGCCAGCACTTCCCCGAGACCCTGCTGCTGGCCCGGGAAGCCATCGCCTGGGGCGCCACCGAGCAGGTGCTGGTCAGCGAGCATCTGGCTCGCGCGCGCAATCTCGCCGAGCACTGGGACGCCAATGCGGCGGTCTGTGAGCGCGCATGACCCTCTATCAACTTGTTTTCGAACCCTTCGTCGAATTCGGCTTCATGCGTCGCGCCCTGGTGGCCTGCCTGGCCCTGGCGCTGGGCGCCGGTCCGGTGGGCGTCCTGCTGATGCTCAGGCGCATGAGTCTGGTGGGCGATGCCATGAGTCATGCCGTGTTGCCAGGTGCGGCCCTGGGCTTCATGGTCGCCGGCCTGTCGCTGCCGGCCATGGGCATAGGCGGGATGCTTGCCGGACTCCTGGTGGCCGGTCTCGCCGGCCTGGTCAGCCGCTTCACCAGCCAGCGCGAGGACGCCAGCTTCGCCAGCTTCTACCTGATCTCCCTGGCCGCCGGGGTGCTGATCGTGTCACTGCACGGTTCCAGTGTGGATCTGCTGCATGTGCTGTTCGGCACCATCCTGGCCATCGACGCCACGGCGCTCTACCTGGTCGCGGGCATCGCCACCCTGTCGCTGGTGATGCTGGCGGTGATCTACCGGCCGCTGGCGCTGGAGTGCTTCGATCCCGGCTTCCTGCGCGCGGTGGGCGGGCGGGGCTCGCTCTATCACCTGCTGTTCCTGCTGTTGGTGGTGCTCAACCTGGTGGCCGGCTTCCAGGCGCTGGGTACGCTGATGGCGGTAGGCCTGATGATGCTGCCAGCCACCGCGGCGCGCTTCTGGGCCAACAGCCTTCCCGGACTGATGGCGGTGGCCAGCCTGATTGCCAGCCTCAGCGGCCTGGTCGGCCTGGTGCTGTCCTACCACCTGGGCTGTGCCTCGGGTCCGGCCATCGTCCTGACCGCGGGCGGCTGCTATCTCCTCTCTCTGCTGTTCGGTCGCCTGGGTCTCTACCGGCGGCTGCGCCCACGCCCCCACCTCACCCACTGAAAGGAGTCACCATGAAATCCCTGTTCTCCCTGGGCGCTGCCCTGCTGCTCGCCGCTGCCGGCCAGGCCCAGGCCGCACCGGTCAAGGCGATCGCCACCTTTACCGTGATCGCCGACGTGGTCAAACAGGTCGGTGGCGATCACGTGCAGGTTTCCTCCCTGGTCGGTCCCAATGGCGATCCCCATGCCTACGAACCGACGCCCACCGATGCCCAGGCGCTGAAACAGGCCGATGTGGTGTTCATGAGCGGCCTGCACCTGGAAGGCTGGATGGATCGCCTGATCAAGGCCTCCGGCCAGGCGCGCCCGCCGGTGGTGCTCAGTGAGGGGATCAAGACCCGCGAGCTGGCGGAAGACGAGGATGAACACGGCCACGCCGACCACGATCACGACCATGGCGGTATCGATCCCCATGTGTGGAACAACCCGCTCAACGTGGTCGTCTACACCCGCAACGTGGTGAAGGCGCTGTCCGCGGTGGATCCGGCGGACGCCGCCACCTTCAAGGCCAACGGCGATCGCTACATCGCCGAACTGGAAGCCCTGGATCGCTATGCCCGCGAGCAGATCGGCCAGGTCCCCCAGGCCAAGCGCAAGGTGCTGACCTCCCACGATGCCTTCGGCTACTTCGCCGACGCCTATGGCGTGACCTTCATCTCGCCGCTGGGTCTGTCGACCGAGGCCGAGGCCTCCGCCCAGGACGTCGCCAAGCTGATCCGCCAGATCAAGCAGGAGCATGTCGCCACCTACTTCTTCGAAAACTCCAACGATCCGCGCCTGGTGCAGCAGATCGCCAAGGCCAGCGGCGCCCAGCCGGGCGGCGAGCTGTATGTCGAGGCCCTGTCGCCGGCGGACGGCCCGGCGCCCACCTATGCCGCCATGTTCCGCTACAACGTGGATACCCTAGTCAAGGCGATGAAGGGCGGGCATTGAGGTTAAAGGTCTGCTGGTAGGTTGGCGCTGAGCGCAGCGAAGCCCAACAGCGTGAGGGTCCAGCACCTTCACGTTGGGCTTCGACGGTGGAGCCGTCTCAACCCAACCTACCCCAGAAAGGCTGGGTGGCTAGACCACCGGTACCTCTTCCAGATGCCGGTATTCCGCGCCCAGGCGCCGGGCGAGCTCCTCGGCGCGTCCCAGGCGCAGCGGTCCCAGTTCGATATCCAGCACCTGGACAGGACAGTCCGGCACTGCCAGCGCTTCCAGGTCGCGCAAGCGTCCATCAGTGACCAGCAACAGCTGGCTCTCCTCGCCATGGCGCTGCCGCCGACGACTTCGCAGCCATTGCTGAGCTTCCGCCAGGCCAGCCCGCAAGGGCGTTCCGCCTCCCGCGCCCAACTGCTCCAGCCAGGCCCGCAATGCCTGACCGCTGCGCTGACCCTGGAACGACCATTCCGGTCGCTCCCCCGCCGTCTGCAGAACCGCGACCCTGACCCGCTGGCGATAGGCCTGCTCGAACCAGTCGGCCAGCAGGCCCTTGGCCTGGGCCAGGGCGCCGTGGCGGCGAGTGGACGCGGAGTGATCGACGATCACCAACCAGAGCTGCGCCGGGCGCTGCCGGCGCGGTTGCCGCAAGAGATCGTCAGCGCGACGCGGACGCCCCCGGAGCAGCGTCGGCACCCAGGCGATGGGGCCTGCCGTGCCCGGCGAACGGGCGCCCTGACGCCCGCCCAGGGCCTTGCCCGTCCCGCTTCGGGCATCGCGATCCGGGGCATGAGGTGATCGGACGCCTAGGGCTTTTTTGCCGCGCCCAAGCGGCGTCTGGGGCCCGTCGCGATGGGCTCCGGCGCCAGGGCGCCCCAGCTATCGCCCTCACCTTCCGTAGGCTCGGCATCACCCTGTCGCTGTTGATTGCCAGGCCCCTGCTCCGGAGTATCAGCAGCTGAATTATCTTTCAGGGGTGGTATTACTGCCGGAGTGTCCGCCAACTCACGACGCCGGTGGCGCAGGGCGAATTCGGCCACGGCGGCGATATCGGCGTGTTCGATCGCCCGCGCGCCGCGCCAGGCGGCATGGGCGCGAGCCGCGCGCAACCAGACCAGATCGGCGCGCAGGCCATCGACCCCGGCCTGGTGGCAGCCTGCGGTGATGGCTTCCAGCGCGGCATCGTCCAGCGGGATGTCCGCCAGCCGCGCCCGGGCCGCGGCGCAGCGCTGCCGCAGTTCCGCCTGCGCCGGCTCCCACTGGGCATTGAAGGCTGGCGGATCGCTGTCGAAGGCCAGGCGGCGACGCAGGATCTCGGCCCGCTCCCGGGGTGCCGGCCGGTTGTCCAGCGCCAGGGCGAAGCCAAAGCGATCCAGCAGCTGCGGACGCAACTCGCCCTCCTCCGGATTCATGGTGCCGACCAGCAGAAAGCGCGCGGCGTGCTCGTGGGAAATGCCGTCGCGCTCCACCCGGTTGACCCCACTGGCCGCCACGTCCAGCAGCAGATCCACCAGGTGATCCGGCAGCAGATTGACCTCGTCGACATAAAGTACGCCGCCGTCGGCCGCCGCCAGCACGCCTGGCGCGAAGCGGGCCCGCCCCTCGCCGAGGGCCGCATCCAGATCCAGGGTGCCGACGATGCGCTCCTCACTGGCACCCAGCGGCAAGGTCACGAAGGAACCGCCCCCGAGCAGATCAGCGAGCCCCCGGGCCAGGGTCGACTTGGCCATGCCCCGGGGACCTTCGATCAGCACGCCGCCGATACGGGGATCGATGGCATTCAGGCACAGCGCCAGCTTGAGGCTGTCTGCGCCGACGACGGCGGCGAGGGGAAAGACGGGGGCGGTCATCTCAGGCTTCATCCATATCCATCAGCAGCTGTTCGAGGGCTTCACGGTAGTCGCCTGGCGCCTGCCAGAGGCCGCGTTGCTGGGCCTCCAGTAGGCGCTCGGTCATGTCGCGCAGGGCCTCGGGATTGTGGCGCTCGACGAAGTCACGGGTATCGGCGTCGAGCAGATAGGCATCGGCCAGTTGCCGGTACTGATGATCCTCCACCAGCTCGGTGGTGGCGCCGAAGCCGAACAGATAGTCCACGGTGGCGGCCATCTCGAAGGCGCCCTTGTAGCCGTGGCGCTTCATGCCGGCGATCCACTTGGGATTGGCCGCCCGGGAGCGCACCACCCGGCCCAGCTCTTCCTTGAGGGTACGAATCTTCGGCAGGTCGGCCTGGGCGTGATCCCCAAAATAGCTGGCGCGACGCTGCCCGCTCAGGGTCTCGGCTGCGGCCAGCATGCCGCCCTGGAACTGGTAGTAGTCGTTGGAATCGAGCAGGTCGTGCTCGCGGTTGTCCTGGTTCTGCAGTACGGCTTGCAGGCGACCCAGGCGGCGCGAGAAGTCGTCACGGGCGGCGGTGCCGTCATCCTCGGCGCCATAGGCATAGCCGCCCCAGTTGAGATAGGCAGTGGCCAGTTCGCTGCGATCCTGCCACTGGCGCTCTTCCACCGCGCCCTGGACGCCGGCGCCGTAGGCACCGGGCTGGGCGCCGAAGATGCGCCAGCCGGCCTGACGGCGCGCCAGATCGGCCTCGGTACCGGCCGCTTCCAGGGCAGTGCGCTCGCGGCGCACCTGGGCGGCCAGGGGGTTGAGGTCGTCCGGCTCGTCCAGCGCGGCGACCGCCTGGACGGCGGCATCGAACAGCCTGACCAGCCCGCCGAAGGCATCGCGAAAGAAGCCGGAGATGCGCAGGGTGACATCCACCCGCGGTCGATCCAGCAGCGACAGCGGCAGGATCTCGAAGTCCTCGACCCGGGCACTGCCGGTCTGCCATACCGGGCGCACACCCAGCAGGGCCATCGCCTGGGCGATATCGTCGCCGCCGGTCCTCATGGTCGCCGTGCCCCAGACCGAGAGACCCAGCTGGCGCAGATGATCGCCCTCCTCCTGCAGATGGCGCTCCAACAGCAGGTTGGCCGACTGCCAACCGAGCCGCCAGGCGGTCATGCTCGGCAGGTTGCGCACGTCCACGGAAAAGAAGTTGCGCCCGGTGGGCAGCACGTCCAGCCGCCCGCGACTGGGCGCGCCGCTGGGTCCGGCGGGGACGAAACGCCCCTCCAGTGCCCTCAGCAGGCCGCCGATTTCAGCGGGACCGCAGCCGTCCAGGGCCGGCGCAACCTGGCCGACCAGATGCTCCAGCACCAGCCGGGTGGCAGGCAATTCGTCCAGCGGCAACGGCAGGGGCTCGGCATCGACGGTCGCGGCCACCAGGGCCAGGGCCAGGAGCTCCAGCCGCTCGCGGGTATCGCCCAGGGTGCGCCAGGGTTCGCTCGACAGCCCCTCCAGGCACGCCGGACGCGGCCCCTGCCAGGACTCGCCGAGGTCGGCGGCCAGGGGATCGAACCCCAGCTGCAGGTCCTTGGCCAGCACTCGCAGCAGGCTTGCATTGGCGCCCTGGGCATCGCCCCGGGGAATGCGCAGCAGGGCCACCAGGGTGTCGCGACGCAACTGGCCGGTCGGGGATTCACCGAACACATGCAGGCCGTCGCGGATCTGGGACTCCTTGAGGTCACACAGGTAGGCGTCCAGCTGCGGTAGCCAGCTGTCCGGATCGTCGGTGATCACCAGCCCCAGCTCGCGATCCAGGGCGGTTTCGCGGACCAGCTGCAGGATCTCGCCGCGCAACTCGGTGGCGCGTCGCAGGTCCAGCAGGCTGGCGTCGTAGTATTCGTCGGCCAGGCGCTCCAGGTCCCGCAGCGGCCCGTAGCTCTCCGCGCGGGTGAGCGGCGGCATCAGGTGGTCGATGATCACCGCCTGGGTGCGCCGCTTGGCCTGGGCGCCCTCGCCCGGATCGTTGACGATGAAGGGATAGACGTTGGGCAGCGGTCCGAGGATGGCGTCCGGCCAACACTCCGCCGACAGCCCGACGCCCTTGCCCGGCAACCATTCCAGATTGCCATGCTTCCCCAGATGCACCACCGCCTGGGCGCCATAGGCCTCGCGCAGCCAGAAATAGAAGGCCAGGTAGCCATGCGGCGGCACCAGCGCAGGATCGTGATAGACCGCCGCCGGATCGACGTCGTAGCCGCGCGCCGGCTGGATGCCGACGAAGGTCGGGCCGAAGCGCACCCCGGCCACCATGAGTCGCCCCCGCCGGTGCATGGGATCGGCCTCGGGCCCGCCCCAGCGCTCGGTCACCGCCTGCTGCAGGCTGAGGGGCAACTGGGCGAATAGCAACTGGTAGTCCTGCAGCGCCAGACTCTGCAGGGCCGGGCGCAGATCGCGCAGGGCGCTGTCGTTGGTCACCCCACCGAGCAGCCGCTCGATCAGGGCGGTACCGCTTTCAGGCAGATTGGCCACCGGGTAGCCGGCCGTCTGCAGCGCCTGCAGCACCTTGAGCGCCGCCGCCGGGGTATCCAGGCCGACGCCATTGCCGATGCGCCCATCTCGGGTCGGATAGTTGGCCAGGATCAGGGCGATGCGCTTGTCCGCTGCGGGACGCCGCGCCAGTTCGATCCAGCTGCGCGCCAGCCGCGCGACGAAGGCCATGCGCTCGCCATCGGCCTGGTAGTTGACCACGTCGCTCTGGCTACGCTCGCAGCGCCAGGCCAGGCCCTTGAAACTGATTGGCCGGGTGATGATGCGCCCGTCCAGCTCCGGCAGGGCGATGTGCATGGCCAGGTCGCGGGCGCCCAGCCCCTGGGGGTTCTCTTGCCAGCGCTCGCGATTGTCCTGGGCGCAGATGGCCTGGAGGACCGGCACCGGCCGGCGGAACGGCGTCAGAGTCGGCCGTTCCGGACTGGACTGGGCAAAACCTGTGGTATTGAGGATCAGCGCCGTAGCGGTCTCGTCCAGCAGCCGTTCCACCTCTTCCAGGCAGGCCGACTCCTTGAGACTGGCCACGGCGATGGGCAGCGGATTCAGCCCCTGGGCTTCCAGCTGCTGGCAGAAGACATCGACGAAAGCGGTGTTGGCCGACTGCAGGTGGGTGCGATAGAACAGCAGCGCCGCGGTGGGCCAGTCCGGTCGCCAGCGCTGACGCCAGCCATCCAGGCCCAGGGCGTCAGGGTGATAGACAGCCACCCGCGGCAATTCCTGCGGCGGCTGGTAGCTGTACTGGGCATCCAGGCACTCGCTGGCCAGGCAATGCAGGAAATCCCGGGCATTGCCCAGGCCGCCCTGGCGCAGATAGCGCCACAGCCGTTCGGCCAGCTCGGGCGCCACCGTACCCAGGGCCATCAGTTCCGGGTCGGGTCGGTCGCAACCGGGCACCGCGATCAGGGTCAGCCCCCGCGCGGCCAGCTCGGCCAGCCGCTCCATGCCATAGCGCCAGTAACCCTGGCCGCCATGCAGGGAGATGAACACCACCCGCGCCTGGCTCAGCACCTCCTCGACATAGAGATCCACCGAGGCGTGGTTCTGCAGCTGCATGGGATTGGCCAGCCGCAGACTTGGATAGCCGTCGTCCAGGCTGCGGGTCGCCTCGGCCAGCAGCGCCAGATGTGAATCGCCACTGCAGAGCACGACGATCTCGCCCGGCGTCTGTGCCAGGTGAGCGATGCCGTCGTCCGGGACGAAACCGCCCGGCTGGGTACGCAGCAGATGCATCCGGGGTCAGGCCACCGCGGCGCGCAACTGCGCGGTGATGGCCGCCTGGTCCAGCTCCTGACCGATCAGCACCAGCTGGGTGCTGCGGGTCTCGCCGGTCTTCCAGGCACGGTCGAAATGCTTGTCGAAGCGAGTGCCCACGCCCTGCACCAGCAGCCGCAGCGGCTTGCCGGCGATGGCGGCGAAGCCCTTCACCCGCAGGACGCCATGACGCTTGACCACCTCGGTCAGGGCCGCCAGCAGGGTCGCTTCCGCCACCTCGGGCAACTCGACGCCAAAGGAATCGAATTCGTCGTGGTCATGGTCTTCATGACCTTCGAGGTCATGGTGGGTCGGACGGCTGTCGATATGGGCCTCGGACTCAGCCTGCAGGCCCAGCAGCACCGAGAGGGGCAAGACGCCACGACTGGCTTCCACCACCTTGACCGCCGGCGGCAGCTCTTCGCTCACCTCGGCACGCACCCGGGCCAGGGCCTCGGCGTCCAGGCCGTCGGCCTTGTTGAGGATCACCAGATCGGCACTGGCGAGCTGATCTTCGAACAACTCGTGCAGCGGCGATTCATGGTCGAGGTTGGGGTCCTGCCGACGCTGGGCATCCACCTGCTCCGGATGGGCGGCAAAGGTGCCGGCCGCCACCGCCGGGCTGTCGACCACGGTGATCACCGCATCCACGGTGCAGGCGGTGCGGATCTCCGGCCACTGGAAGGCCTGAACCAGGGGCTTGGGTAGGGCCAGGCCGCTGGTCTCGATGAGGATGTGGTCGATGTCGCCCCGCCGCGCCACCAGCTCCTTCATCACTGGAAAGAATTCTTCCTGCACGGTGCAGCACAGGCAGCCATTGGCCAATTCGAAGACGCGGCCCTGGGCCTCTTCCTCGCTACAGCCGATGCTGCACTGGCGAAGGATCTCGCCGTCGATGCCCAGTTCGCCGAATTCGTTGACGATCACCGCGATGCGCCGGCCTTCGGCGTGGTCGAGCATGTGCCGCAGCAGGGTGGTCTTGCCGGAACCGAGGAAGCCGGTAACGATGGTGACGGGAGTCTTGGCCAGGGTTTTCATGGGCTGCCCTTAGAGAAAAAGCGGAAAAAGACGGGCAGGCATGCCGGGCGCCCGCGTGACGGCGAGGCCCTGGTGGCAGCCCGGATCACCCCGCCCGGTTGCGTGTTCGAAACGTGACGAGGCAGGTCTCCTGGCTCGCGGCGCCCGGCTCCGGCCTTCCCGCGTGAGCAGTGGCCTTAGAGCCTGTTCATAATTTCGCGAGCTAGAGTCAAACAAGGCGAAGATGCTTGAGGAAGCGGAGTTTACGAATGGTAAATGAGCATTCCGAAAGCATCTTCAACGCAGTTTGGCCGACGCGCAGCAAATTATGAACAGGCTCTAGTGGAGAGGCTAAAAATGCCGCTTACAGTTGCGGGGGCAGCCGCGGTATCGCACCGCGTTCCCTTTCAAGCTCTTGCATAGAGCCTGTTCATAATCTCGCGAGCTGGAGACCGACAAGGCGAAAAGGCCTGAGGAAGCGGAGTTTACGAATGGTAAATGAGCATTCC
>NZ_WHOV01000189.1:0-8536 GCF_009765395.1 Pseudomonas sp. BAV 4579
TCAAGGCGATGGTCACCCTGGCCTGCATTGATCGCTGTTGGCGCGTCGACTTTTGAGACAGAGCCTAGGGAGCGCCGGCGGTGGCCAATGCCGAATTGGTCCGGTCCGAGCGGCTGCCGAACGCGTTCTCTACGCTCTGGCCGCATTTTGTACGGTTATCTCAATTAGTTGCGCGTCCGCCACAAATCAGTACGGGCTGGTAGCCGAATCCTTCAACATCGTCGGGCTACAATTAACAATGGCGTTACCACCGCCGCCGCTGCCAGGCAGTAATTCGAAAAGACCATTGCATTCGTTTGGCGCTAAAAAACAGTTGATTGTATTTTACCCTCGTATCAAAACGGAACATCTGCGGATTCTGGCACGCGGATACTTAGGACACTTCACATCGCTCAGCGCAGGAGATTCGTCCATGTCCTTCCGCCCCTTCAAAGCCATGACCTTCGATGTCGTCGGCACGCTCATCGATTTCGAAGCCGGCATCCTCAACCACGTACGCAAGGTCAGTGGCGAAGCCGGAAAGGCGCACAGCGACGACGATATCCTGCAGGCGTACCGCTATGCCCGCGCCCGAAAGGAAGCAGGCTGGTTTCCGGACGACCTCGAGCGCTGCTACCACCTCATGGCCGCGCAGCTCGGCCTGCCGGACAGCGAGGCGCACGCCAAGGGGCTGGTCCAGTCGGTAAGGGAGTGGCCGGCCTTCGCGGATTCGGTAGAGGCCCTCAAGCGCCTGCGCAAGCACTTCAAGCTGGTAGCCATGACCAATGCCCAGCGCTGGGCACTGGACTTCATGGCCCAGACCCTGGAGAACCCCTTCGATTACGAATTCACCATCGACGACTCGCGCTACGAGAAACCCGATCCCCAGTACTTCGCCTTCGTCCGGGGCGCCCTGTCTGCCGACGGTATCCTGTTCGAAGACATCGTCCACACCGCCCAGAGTCAGTATCACGATATCGGCGTCGCCATGCGCCTGGGTTACCCGACGTGCTGGATCGAGCGGCGCTTCGACAAGCAGGGCACTGGCGGCACCCTAGAATCCGAGCGCACCGAGCCGACCCATCACTTCCACTCGCTGGCGCAACTGGCGGACGCCGTTGACGCAGAACTTTCGAGCCGCTCGGCCTGAAGGCCATGCAGGCACGATGTCCCTTTCTCTCCTGACAGAGGCTGCGATGATTCCCGACTCCCTCTGGAACGCCACGGCGGTACCCGCGCCGAACGTTTCGTCGCTGCAAGGCGATCACCGCTGCGATGTGGCTATCGTGGGGGGTGGCTTCACCGGGCTGGCAGCGGCACACCACCTCGTGCAGGCCGGTCAGGCGCCGGTAGTGCTGGAGGCGAACAGCCTGGCCTGGGGGGCCAGTGGTCGCAATGGCGGCGTGGTATCGCCCAAGTTTCGCGCAAGCTTCGCCGGGATGATGGCCCGGCACGGTCGTGAGGCGGCCCTGCAGATGTACCGATTGGGTTATGCCGCCATCAATGCCCTGACGGAAAACATCGAACGCCTGGGCCTGCACGAGGCCCAGCTGCAGCTGGGTGGGCATATCGCCGCCGCCCATACCGAGCATGCCTTGGCAGGGCTGCGGAGCACCGCCGACTGGATCAGCCGCGAAACCGGCGGTGCGTCCTCGGTGATGATCTCCCGGGAGCAGGTCCGTGAACTGACCGGCTCGACGCTCTATCATGGCGGGCTGTTGACGCCGAAGGCCGGTGGTCTCCATCCGCTCAATTATGCACGGGGTCTGGCGCGCACGCTGCTCGAGCACAAAGGCCGGCTGTTCGAGCACAGCCCGGTCACCCGGATACAGCGGGAGGGTAGCGGCTTTCGCCTGAGCACGCCGGCGGGCAGTCTGCTGGCGCAACAGGTGATCTACGCCACCAACGGCTACTCCAGTCAGACGCCGGCGACCGCCAGTCTGCACCGCCGGCTGATTCCCTTTCGCAGCGCCATCATCGCCACCGGACCGCTGGCGCCAGAAGTGCTCGCCCAGGTCCTGCCGGGCGGCCAGGTTTGCGGTGATACCAAGCGGATGCTGCGCTGGTTTCGCCGGGTCGGCGACCGCGTGATCTTTGGCGGGCGCGGCGCCTTCGGCAACAACGATTCGGCAGCCGCCTTCCGCGACCTGGAGCGCAGTCTGGGAACGGTATTTCCATCGCTCGCCAATATCCGCATCGACCATCGCTGGTCCGGTCTGGTCGCCATGACCCTGGACTACCTACCCCATGCCGGCCGCCTGGACGATGGTCAGTTCTATGCCGTTGGCTACAACGGCGGAGGGGTTGCGCTCTCGACCTATCTGGGCCAACAGGTCGCCGCCCTGAGTCTGGGGGAAAAGCCCGAATTCGGCCTGATGGTGGCCGAGGGCTTCCATCCAATTCCCCTGCACGCCTTTCGCGCGCCGGGCGTTCGCCTGGCTGCCGGGTGGCAGCAGTTTCTCGACGTGATCGGACGCTGATCGCCCGTCGCTCCGGTTAGCACAGAATCTGTGCGTGGTCCGCTGCAGAACAGCATGAAGCGATGGGGTCAGGATGCAAAAGAGCATTTGCGCGAGCAGGCCCTATGGTCAGATGACAGCGTCACCGGCTCACGGCCCCTAGGCCGCAGGAGGAATCATGCAGGGCTTCAACGAAGGCTTCGAGTCCGTCACCATCGACCGGGTATGCAAGCACTACGGCACCCTCAGGGCACTGGACAACGTCGACCTCAAGGTCGAGGCGGGCGAATTCATGTCATTGCTCGGCCCATCCGGTTCCGGCAAGACCACCTTGCTCAGCATCCTAGGCGGCTTCAACCGCGTGAGCTCGGGCCGGATACTCTTCGGGGAGCGCGACGTCACCCTGATGCCGCCGCACCGCCGTGACATAGGCGTGGTGTTCCAGAACTATGCGCTGTTCCCGCACATGAACGTGCTGGAGAACGTTGCCTTTCCGCTCAAGGCGCGCGGGGAGAAGGCGGCCGGTGCCCGCGAACGTTCATTGCGAGCCCTGGCCACGGTCGAATTGAAAGGCTACGAAGACCGCGATATCGCTGCGCTATCCGGCGGCCAGCGCCAGCGGGTAGCGCTAGCCCGTGCCATCGTCTTCGAGCCCAGGCTGATCCTCATGGACGAACCCCTGTCCGCGCTGGACAAGCAGCTGCGTGACGTCATGCAGATCGAATTGCGGGCCCTGCACAAGCGCCTGGGTGCCACCATGGTCTATGTCACCCATGACCAGCGTGAAGCCCTGACCATGAGCGATCGCATCGCCGTGATGAAGGGCGGCCGGCTGGTCCAGGTGGACACCCCACGGCGCCTGCATGATCATCCGGGCGACGATTTCGTCGCCAGCTTCATCGGCGAAAGCACCCTGGTGCCGCTGGCCCGGGGTAACGGCGGCGAATTGCTGTTGGGTCAGACGCCCCTGCGTACGGCACGTCCCGTTCCGCTTTCCGGAGATATCTTCCTGGCCGTCCAGGCCGAGAAGCTGCTACTAGACAGCGAGACGGTAGGGGGCGACTGGAACCGACTGCGTGGTCTGGTGACCGACATCGTCTTCCAGGGCGAAAGCCTGAAGATCTACGTCGAACTGGAAGGCAAGCAGCGCATCAGCTTCCGCCAGTCCAGCCACCACGAAGGCAATCTGCGCTTGCCGCAGATCGGCGCTCCGTTGTCGCTGCGCCTGCATCCGGAAGACACTATCGTGGTACCCCGGGCAGCCTGAACCCGTCGTAGCCCGCCGCTATCCAGGTCCAGACCCTCCGTCTGGGCCTGGTCTTTGCGAGTCGGATGTGGCTTGAAGGTTTTGTCTGTTGGACAGGGTCATGCGCAAGGTAGAAATCAGGTAAAGGGAACGCTGAGCGCGAGCCTGGATGCCAAAGGCGGAGCGTGCCTACTTGGGTCCTGGCGGATAGCCCTTTGAGGCGGCAAAGTGGCGATTACAACACGCGGCCTCCAGTCGGTCTGGAGGCCGCGTCTCTTGGCTAGGCCCGTTCCTTGCCGCCACGCCCGGCGATCAGCACCATCAGCAGGGTGATGACGATCAGCAGGGTGCTGATCGCGGCGATGGTCGGATCGATTTCGTCGCGCAGCGCAGTGAACATCCGTTTGGTGAGGGTCTCGTTGCTGCCACCGGAGATGAATAGCGCCACTACGGTTTCATCGAGCGAGGTGACGAACGCGAACAGCGCGGCCGAGACCACGCTGGGCTTGATCTGCGGCAGAGTCACCGCCATGAAGGCGCGGAATCGGTTCATACCTAGGCTGCGCGCGACCAGTTCCTGGGTCATGTCGAAATTGCGCAGCCCGGCCAGCACGGCAATGATCACATAGGGTAACGCCAGCATGATGTGCGCCAGGACCAGCCCGGACAGCGTGCTGATAATGCCTACCCGCGCATAGACGAAGAACACCCCCGCGGCGATCAGGATGATGGGCACCATCATGGGCAGCAGTAGGATGAGCTGCAGAGTCCGCATGATCCGCAGCGACGAATTGCTGATGGCGTAGGCGGCGGCGATACCGATCGGCAGGCTGATGAGCGTGGTGGCCAGGGCGGTGATAAAGCTCACCTTGGCCGCCGACATCCATTCCAGGCTGTCGAAGAAGGCTTGGTACCAGGTCAGCGAATAGGCCTTGGGTGGAAACTGCAGAAAGCGTGCTTCGGAAAACGACATCGGCACGACGATCAGGATCGGCAGCACCAGATACAGCAGGATCAGCGCTACCAGAAGGGTGAACAGCAGGCGCGATGGCTTGAGCGCTTGGCGGATGTTCATTAGCGCACCCCCAACACACGTTCGATGGGAATCACCTTGTTCACCGCCCAGAAGATCAGGAACACCACGGCCAGCAGCGTGAGGCCGACGGCGCTGGCGGCGCCCCAGGCGTGATAGAGCTCGACGTTGCGCTGGACCAGCATGGAGACCAGGACGGTGCGTCCGCCGCCGAGTAGTTCCGGAGTGATGAAGAAGCCGAGGCAGATGACGAAGACCAGGATCGAGCCAGCCATCACCCCCGGGGCGGCCATGGGCAGGAATACCCGGCGGAAGGTGTAGAAGGGCCGAGCGCCCAGGCTGTCGGACGCCAGCAGCAGGTCGTTGGGGATTTTCTTCATCACCGAGTACAGCGGCAGCACCATGAAGGGCAGCATGACGTGCAGGGTGCCGATCACGGTGCCGGTCGCATTGTGCACCAGCTCCAGGGGCCGGCTGATAACGCCCAGGTCGATGAGCGTCTGGTTGACCACGCCGCGACGCTGCAGGAGCACCAACCAGGCATAGGAGCGGACCAGCACGCTGGTCCAGAACGGCAGGATCACGCACAGCAGAATGACGCTCGATAGCAGGCCGCGGGTACGGGCTGCGGCATAGGCGATGGGAAAGCCCAGCAGGATGGACAGGGCGGTCACGATGACGCTGATCTGCAGTGTCGTGCCAAAGGTGTCCCAGTAGATGGCTTCGGTGAAGATGCGGGTGTAGTTGGCCAGCGACAGGCCATCTTCACCCTGTACGGATTGCAAGCCCAGCCAGAGCAGCGGCAGGACCAGCAACACGACCACCATCAGCAGGGCGGGCATCAGCAGCAGCACCATCGTCAGATGCTCGCGGCGCTCCTCCCGGGTTATCGCCGGGCTGGTGAACAGCCTCTGCGGCGGTGCTGGCACCGCGTTGCCAGGCAGCGGCTGGATCGTCGTCAATGGGGTCATGGCGTGGCCCTCCGCTCATTTGGCCTGGACGAAGGACAGCCAACGTTCTTCGGCTTTCACGCCCTCTGCCGACGCCCACCATTTGGCCGAGAGCACCGCCTGCCTGGCCAGGTTTTCCGGCGAGGAGGGCAGCACGGCTTGCCGCGCCGCCGGGATGGTGCCGGTCGTGAAGGCCTCCGGATTGAGCGGGCCGTAGTCGATGATCATCGGCAAGGCTGCCTGCAGCTTGGCGCTGATGGCCTCGTTGACGAACTTCATCGCCGCGTCCCGGTGCTTGGTGCCTTTCAGGACGCAGAGAGAGTTGGTCTCCAGGATGCCGTCATTGTAGGTGAAGGCCACTGGCGCTCCGGCGGCCTGCACGGCTGAGGCACGACCGTTCCAGATCTGCACCATGTCCACCTCGCCATCGCTGATGAGCTGCGCCGACTGGCCACCGGAGGTCCACCAGGTGGTGATGTGCGGCTTGATCTCTTCCAGTTTCCGGAAGGCGCGATCGACATCGAGCGGATAGAGCTTGTCCGCCGGTACGCCATCGGCGCGCAGGGCGATCTCCAGGGTAGGGCGCGGTAGATTGCGCAAGGCGCGGGCGCCGGGAAAATCCTTGGTGTTCCAGAAATCCGCCCAGGTCTTGGGCGCGCTTTTCTCGTCGAAGGCATCGGTCCGGTAGGCCAGCACCGTGGAATAGCTGATATAGCCAGCCATGTAGTCGTCTTTCAGCTCAGCGGGCAGCTTGCCAAGGTTCGGGATGAGCTGGGGATCCAGCTTCTCGAACAGGCCTTCGGCCTGACCGCGGACGCAGTCGCCGGTAGGCAGATCGACCACGTCCCAGCTGACGCGCCCGCTTTCAACCTGGGTCTTGATGATCGGATAGGCCTTGGGCGAGCTGTCCTGCTTCAACGTCAGGCCCAGATTGCGCGCGGCCGGCTCCAAAATGGCCTTTGCCTGGGCGTCCTGATAGGCCCCGCCCTGGGAAACGAAGGTGATCTCTTCCGCGTCGCTGGCGGTCGCAAGACTTGCCAACCCGAGGGCGACGGCCAGCGCGGTGACCTTTGTGCTGAGGTGAGACATGGTCCATCTCCCATAGAGGCAGAGCTTGAGAATGGCGGAACCTTTGTTATCCCCTGAGCGCACTGCGGGCGTTCTCGCCTCAGGTCACTGTAATGATTCTATTGAGTACGATTGCGCTGGAATCACAGATACAAAAGCGCAATCTCCCGTTTTGAAGGAGATTAGCGACATGAATTTTTTAAGAGCAGCTTTGACGGGGTAGGGAGGCGATGGATAGGTCTGAGCAACCGAGCCTGGTGAACTGTTATCTCCCGCGTTCTCCCGCGTTGAGTGGCCACTGATCTGAGCTAGATAGTGTCCGCCGCGGGAAATATTCATGACACATGACTAGACGACGTTTTCCCAAGTCCTTCAGACGCGGAGCGGTAGAACAGCTGCTTTCCAACGCGACGCTTAGCCATGTGGCCAACACGCTGGATTTCGCTGAAAGCCTACTGGCAAATCATCGCGTGCTAAGATGCCAGCGCCCATGGCAGCTTGGCCGAATGTCAGTATAGGCAACAGCGGCGTCTCGAACCCGATCACGTCGTAGGACCGCCTTTCGCCTACGTGGTGGTGTAGACGCCACTTCGCCAGATTGTACCGTCGTTACAAGGCTTCGTCCGTGCTGATTTGACCGAAATCACCCAATTGCTCACGGTCCGTCAGCAACTGGTCTGGACGCTACTGGACGAGTCGCCCGAGGGGACGCCGTTCCAGCCGCTGTACGTACCCCTGGGCGAGCTGACCGGCCAGGACCGTGGTTCCGCGGCATACTCGTCATGCTCAGCTTGGTTGATGTATAGCTTGCGCTCATGTGGAGCGCTATTTTGGTAGTCGGTCAGGCTCTGGCAATGATGCTGCGCCTGGTGCCTGCCTTCGATCGCTCCAAGTGTGGATCTACCGTGCAGGTGCACACAGATAACTAGGTAGAGGGCATCGCTGTCTTCGAATTATCTGCTCATGCCGGCGTCAACCACGTTAAGGCGTCTAGCCACTTGCTTGGCGTGGCGACGAAGCTCCGCCAGCGTTTGGCATTGATGCCGGATGGGTGCAGTACTACCCGGGTAGTCAGGACGTTGCAGGCAGCCTGCAACTGGACCAGGTCTAGCCTCAACCACTCCGGTTGCTCCGGCTTCTAGTCGTGGTACGCCTGCAGGCCTGCGCAGATCCGAGCGGCCTTGGCCTGTTAGGGATGTTAGCCGATCAGTTGCCGGTGGGTGTTGAACATGGCCGTCACCACATAGAGCGCATTGCCCGGCGCGACGGTGGCGCTGCTCATGGCGGCTTATCCAGGGTGGCGAGTTTCGCGGGGGTCAAGAACGGCAGCGACAACACTTCGAACCCCGCCACGTCGTAGGATCGCTTTTTCGCCTAGGGGGTGTTGCAAGCGCCATATCGAAGAGCATCCCGCCGCTTGAATGCCTCATCTGGGCTCATATCTCTGGAGTTGCCCAGGTCGAACTTTTGGTCGTGGTAGCGCTGCAGCTTCGCTACCGCCTCATCGTCGATCTCCAAACTGCCGGCAAACCAGAGCGTGATCAGCTGGCCGGTCTTGTGTCGCATACACACGGCATGGCCAACGCGCAGCCCGTCGCCTGATACGTCGTCCTGTGTCATCGTTTCCATCCGTCCGCTGTGCCCCTATCTCGAAAATCCTTCCCGCTGAGCCTTTTGGCCAGACAGGATAGATGCTAGATGCGTCCCACCCGATTTAACATAAGATATATTATGCGAACTCATTATGTTACGGCCAATTATTAATGTCGCGATCCAGCCAAATAGAAATGTCCCGATGATG
>NZ_WHOV01000190.1:0-6881 GCF_009765395.1 Pseudomonas sp. BAV 4579
GCGGGCCCTGGGGGCGCGGTGGGCGGGCATACCAGGGTACGGCGGCAGGAGTGACCGGGCGTTCCAGCGCGCCGGCCAGCATTTCCCGCTTGTGGCCGAAGCCGGGTACCTTGGCCATGGCGAAGCCGGCCTCGTTGAGGCCACGGCGGACGAAGCCGGCACAGGTAAAGGTGGCCAGGGTGGTGCCGGCGTGGGACAGCCGCGCCAGTTCGACGAACAGCGCGGGCGTCCACATCTCGGGATTCTTGGCCGGGGCGAAGCCGTCCAGGAACCACGCGTCGCAACGGGCATCCAGTTCGGGCAGGCGCTCTAGCACATCACCGACCAGCAGGGTCAGGGTGACGCGCCCGTCGTCCAGGATCAGGCGCTGGAAGCCCGGATGGATGGCCTGGTACTGCCGCTGCAGCGCCGCGCTGTAGGGGGCGAGTTCCGGCCAGAGGGTCAGTGCCTGGGCGAGATCGGCGGCGGTCAGTGGAAAGCGCTCGACGCTGACGAAATGCAGGCGCGCAGCCTTGGGGGCCAGGGTGGCGAAGAGTTGCCAGGCGCAGAGGAAGTTGAGGCCGGTGCCGAAGCCCGTCTCGCCTATGGTAAAGACCTCTCCCGCGGCCAGCGCGGCGAAGCGTTCGGCCAGGCGATTCTGCTGCAGGAAGACGTAGCGCGTCTCTACCAGGCCGCTGGCGCGGGAAAAGTAGACATCGCCATAGGTGCGGGAGAGCGGTTGCCCGGAGGCGTCCCAGTCGAGCTGGGCGTGCTGGAAGTCGGTCATGAGCGGCGCGGCCTGGAATTCAGGGCGCGCAGTCTAAAGGATCGAGCGCAGGCGGTCAGACGTTGCTGACGGATTGGCGCATCAGGCCCTGAGAGGTCTGCAGCCGTTCGACATAGCGATCGATCTGGTTGAGGGCCTCCTCGCGGCTGAAGAAGGGGCCTTCCAGGGTGCCTTCGCGGGTGGTGAAGAAGAATTGGCCGTTGACCACGCTGACGCGCTCGCTACGGAAATGGGTGGTGGCACCGGGGTCGTCATTGCGTTTGCCGAACATGAGAATCTCCTCCTCGTCTTGCCAACAGACCATGGCGAGCGCTGCGGGTTGCCCCGCTCGGCCGAATTGCGGTCCGTCGATCTTCCTTAGGTGTAGCACCCTAGCGGGCGCTGCGCCCGGGTGGAAAAAGCGCGACGAAATTGTGAGGATGATCACGCGGCGCGTGGCGTCGCGACCGGGGGCTGGCCCAAGAGGGGTCGGCTTTCGCGTTATAACCACAGCGTGATCCGATCTTTCCCGCCCGCTCTGGTGGGCGGCATAGTGCCGCTATCCCTACCTGCATCAGGAGAACTGCCAATGACCATCCGTCTGGGCGACATCGCCCCCGATTTCGAACAGGACTCCAGCCTGGGTCGCATCCGCTTCCACGAGTGGCTGGGCGATAGCTGGGGCGTGCTCTTCTCCCATCCGGCCGACTTCACCCCGGTCTGCACCACCGAGCTGGGTCTCACCGCCAAGCTCAAGGACGAATTCGCCAAGCGCGACGTCAAGGTGATCGCCCTCTCGGTGGATGGTCTGGAATCGCACCAGGGCTGGATCAAGGACATCGAGGAAACCCAGGCCACCGCCGTGGGCTTTCCGATCCTGGCCGACGCCGATCGCAGCGTCTCGACCCTCTACGACATGATTCACCCCAACGCCAACGACACCCTCACCGTGCGTTCGCTGTTCGTCATCGATCCGCAAAAGAAGGTACGGCTGTCGATCACCTATCCGGCCAGCACCGGGCGCAACTTCGACGAGATCCTGCGGGTGATCGATTCCCTGCAGCTCACCGACAACCACAAGGTGGCGACCCCGGGTAACTGGAAGGATGGCGACGACGTGGTCATCGTGCCGTCGCTCAAGGACGAGGAAGAACTCAAGCGGCGTTTCCCCAAGGGCTACACCGCGGTGAAACCCTATCTGCGCCTGACGCCCCAGCCCAATCGCTGAAATCTCCTGCGACAACCCGACCCCGGCCCAGGCCGGGGTTTCGTTTTTCTGGTTATAACCAAGTGCCGAAAGGGTATTTTTAGGGAATAAACACCCGCTGCTAAGGTCCGCTCATTCCTTTTTCGAGCGGCGCGACACCGCTCTTTTTTCTCCAGGAGACGGCGATGCAGGTGGTGACTTTGGCAGGCAGTCCGGCAGCGCGCTCGCGCTCCAGCGGCGTGCTGGATCTGGCAGCGAACTGGCTGCAGGGGCGCGGCGTAGAAGTGTCCCGCTGGCGCATCCAGGACTTTCCCGCCGCCGACCTCATCGGCGCCCGTTTCGACAGCCCGCCAGTGGTGGAACTGATCGCCCAGCTGCAGGCCGCCGATGGCCTGGTGATCGCCACCCCGGTCTACAAGGCCTCCCTGGCCGGCGCCCTCAAGACGCTGCTGGACCTGCTGCCCGAACGCGCCCTGGCACTCAAGGTGGTGCTGCGCCTGGCCACCGCCGGCTCCAGCGGTCATCTGCTGGCCATTGACTACGCGCTGAAGCCGGTGCTCTCGGCGCTCAAGGCGCAGGAAATCCTCAACGGCCTCTTCGCCGACGACAGCCAGGTCAGCTACACCGAGACCGGGGTCGCCCTGACCCCGGCGCTGGAGCAGCGCCTGCACGAATCCCTCGAACAATTTCACGCGGCCCTGGTGCGGCGTCCCCAACCCCTGACCCCCGAGCTGCTGGCCGATCGCATCGGCCAGGCGCGCTGGGGCATCTGACCAGGAGCCTTAGTCATGCAGTTCTCCTTCACGCGTTCGCTGCTCGCCGTTTCCCTGCTGACCCTGGCCGCCGGCCTGGCCCAGGCGGAAGAGACGGTGCGCATCGGCTACCAGAAGTACGGCACCCTGATCACCCTCAAGGCCCGCGGCACCCTGGAGCAGCGCCTGGCCAAGGACGGCGTCAAGGTGCAGTGGACCGAATTCCCCGGCGGCCCGCAGCTACTGGAAGGCCTCAACGTCGGCAGCATCGATTTCGGCGTGACCGGGGAGACACCGCCGGTGTTCGCCCAGGCCGCCGGCGCCGACCTGGTCTATGTGGCCCACGAGCCGCCGGCGCCCACCAGCGAGGCCATCCTGGTGCCCAAGGATTCGCCGATCCGGTCGCTGGCCGATCTCAAGGGCAAGAAGATCGCCCTGAACAAGGGCTCCAACGTCCACTACCTGCTGCTGCAGGCACTGGCCAAGGCCGGCATCCCCTACCAGGACATCCAGCCGGTCTACCTGCCGCCCGCCGATGCCCGCGCCGCCCTCGAGCGCGGCGCGGTGGACGCCTGGGTGATCTGGGATCCCTACCAGGCCGCCGCCGAGACCCAGTTGCAGGCGCGCACCCTGACCGATGCCACCGGTCTGGCCGACAACCACCAGTTCTATCTGGCCACCCGCAGCTTCGCCAAGGCCCATCCCGAACAGGTCGGCGCCATCGTCGACGAGGTGCGCTCGGTGGGCGAGTGGGCCAAGGCCCATCCCGACCAGGTCGCCGCCCAGGTGGCGCCGCTGCTGAACCTGCCGCTGGACACCGCCGAACGAGTGGTCAGGCGCCAGGGCTATGGCGCCCGCTTCATCAGTCCCGAGGTGGCGGCGCAGCAGCAGAAGATCGCCGACGCCTTCACCGCCCTCAAGTTGATTCCCAAGCCGCTGGTCATCCGCGACGTGGTGTGGACCCCGCCCGCCAGTCTGCAGACCGCTGCCGCCAAACCCTGATTTCGCCTGCTGGAGAAAGCCCCATGAGTCTCGATATCTTCTGGTTCCTTCCGACCCACGGCGATGGCCACTACCTGGGTACCGCCGAAGGCGCCCGCGCCGTCGACCATGGCTACCTGACCCAGGTCGCCCAGGCCGCCGACCGCCTGGGCTTCGGCGGGGTGCTGATCCCCACCGGCCGCAGTTGCGAGGATTCCTGGCTGGTGGCCGCCTCGCTGATCCCGGTCACCCAGAAGCTCAAGTTCCTGGTGGCCCTGCGCCCCGGGATCATCTCGCCCACCGTGGCGGCGCGGCAGGCGGCCACCCTGGATCGCCTCTCCGGCGGCCGGGCGCTGTTCAACCTGGTCACTGGCGGCGATCCCGACGAACTGGCCGGTGACGGTCTGCACCTGTCCCACAGCGAAAGATACGAAGCCTCGGTGGAATTCACCCGCATCTGGCGCCGCGTGCTGGAAGGCGAGACGGTGGACTACGAGGGCAAGCACATCCAGGTGAAGGGCGCCAAGCTGCTCTATCCGCCGCTGCAGCAACCGCGCCCGCCGCTGTACTTCGGCGGCTCCTCCGACGCGGCCCAGGACCTGGCCGCCGAGCAGGTGGAGCTCTACCTGACCTGGGGCGAGCCTCTGGACGCGGTGCGCGAGAAGATCGAGGCGGTCAAGGCCAAGGCCGCCGCCCAGGGCCGCACGGTGCGCTTCGGCATCCGCCTGCACGTGATCGTCCGCGAGACCAATGAAGAGGCCTGGCGGGCGGCCGACCGGCTGATCGCCAACCTGGACGATGCCACCATCGAAAAGGCCCAGGCCGCCTTCGCCCGCTTCGATTCCGTCGGCCAGCAGCGCATGGCGGCCCTGCACGGCGGCCGGCGCGACAAGCTAGAGATCGCGCCCAACCTCTGGGCCGGGGTCGGCCTGGTGCGGGGCGGCGCCGGCACCGCGCTGGTCGGCGACGGTCCCACCGTGGCCGCGCGGGTCAAGGAATATGCCGCCCTGGGCATCGACACCTTCATCTTCTCCGGCTATCCGCACCTCGAAGAATCCTATCGGGTCGCCGAACTGCTGTTCCCGCACCTGCCGGTCAAGCGGCCGACCCAGGTCGAAGGCGCCAACTACGTGAGTCCCTTCGGCGAGATGGTGGCCAACGACATCCTGCCGCAGAAAGCGGCGCAGAGCTGAGGGAGGCGGGCATGAACAGCACGATCGAACGTCAACTGCAGCGCTTGGCGCCCTGGGTGGTGCCGGTGGCCCTGATCGTCGCCTGGCAGCTGGCGGTCAGCAGCGGCCTGCTGTCCAGTCGCATCCTGCCGTCGCCGGCGGCGGTGCTGGAAGCAGGCTGGAGCTTGGTCAAGAGCGGCGAGCTCTGGCAACACCTGGCCATCAGCGGCTGGCGCGCCGGCATCGGCTTCGCCATCGGCGGCAGCATCGGCCTGGCGCTGGGCTTTATCACCGGGCTGTCGAAATGGGGCGAGCGGCTGCTCGACAGCACCCTGCAGATGGTGCGCAACGTGCCGCACCTGGCGCTGATCCCGCTGGTGATCCTCTGGTTCGGCATCGACGAGTCGGCCAAGTTGTTCCTGGTGGCCCTGGGGGTGTTCTTTCCCATCTACCTCAACACCTACCACGGCATCCGCAACGTCGATCCGGCGCTGGTGGAGATGGCCCGCAGCTACGGCCTCTCCGGGGCGCGGCTGTTCTGGCACGTGGTACTGCCGGGCGCCTTGCCGGCCATCCTGGTGGGGGTGCGTTTCGCCCTCGGCCTGATGTGGCTGACGCTGATCGTCGCCGAGACCATTTCTGCCAGCTCCGGTATCGGCTACCTGGCGATGAACGCCCGGGAATTCCTGCAAATCGACATCGTGGTGCTGGCCATCCTGCTCTACGCCATCCTCGGCAAGCTGGCGGATCTCGCCGCCCGCGGCCTGGAACGCGCCTGGCTGCGCTGGCACCCGGCCTATCAGAAGGGAGCCCACGCATGACCAGTCTGCAAGCCGTTCCGCCGCTCTCGCGCGGCATCGCCCTGAAGCTGCAACAGGTGGTGAAGACCTTTGGCGAGCGCACCGTGCTCCACGGGATCGATCTGCAGATCCCGGCTGGCCAGTTCGTCGCCGTGGTGGGCCGCAGTGGCTGCGGCAAGAGCACCCTGCTGCGCCTGGTGGCCGGTCTCGACCGCGCCAGTGGCGGCACCCTGCTGGGCCAGGACGAACCCCTGGCGGAGCACCGCGAAGACACCCGGCTGATGTTCCAGGATGCGCGCCTGCTGCCCTGGAAACGCATCATCGACAACGTCGGCCTGGGCCTCAGGGGCGACTGGAAACCGCGCGCCCTGGAAGCCCTGGCGGCGGTCGGCCTGGCCGATCGCGCCCATGAATGGCCCTCGGCGCTCTCCGGTGGCCAGAAGCAGCGCGTAGCCCTGGCCCGGGCCCTGATCCACCAGCCGCGCCTGCTGCTGCTCGACGAGCCGCTGGGCGCCCTGGATGCCCTGACCCGCATCGAGATGCAGCAGCTCATCGAAGGCCTCTGGCAGCGCCACGGCTTCACCGTGCTGCTGGTCACCCACGACGTGGGCGAGGCGGTAGCCCTGGCCGACCGCGTGGTGCTCATCGAAGACGGCCATGTCGGCCTGGATCTCGACGTCACCCTGGCGCGCCCCCGAGCCGCCGGCGATGCCCAGCTGGCGCGCCTGGAAGCCGAGGTACTGGCCCGGGTGCTGCAGCAGCCGCTCAATGCCGATCTACCCGAAATCGTGCAACCCCTGCCCACGCAACTGCGCTGGGCCTACTGATCGCTCATCCGAGGAGTTCTGCCATGACCATCAAGGCCATCAACGTTCGCAACCAGTTCAAGGGCACCATCAAGGAAATCATCGAGGGCTCGGTGCTCTCCGAGATCGACGTCCAGACCGCCGCCGGCATCGTCACCTCCGTCATCACCACCCGCTCGGTCAAGGAGCTGGAACTGGTGGTGGGCAGCGAGGTGATCGCCTTCGTCAAATCCACCGAGGTGTCCATCGCCAAGCTGTGATGCGGCCCTGGTGGTGAGGAAACCCGCCCTGGTGGCGGGTTTCTTGTTTTGGCCTTGAGGTGTTGGGCTTCGCTGGCGCTCAGCGCCAACCTACGGAATACCGCGCGGCGTAGATACCATCTCTCCCACCAATCACAACAGGTCCGCTAAAGGGCCTG
>NZ_WHOV01000191.1:0-3967 GCF_009765395.1 Pseudomonas sp. BAV 4579
CAGGGGCCGGGGGCGGCTCGGATCTGTCACTGCTCATCGGAACTCGAAAGGTAGCCTTAGAAATTCCGATCCTAGAGCAAGGCGAGCTAAAAACTAAAGGCCCAACCTTTTCCAATTGTGAAGAAAACGTAAAGACGTCGGTGCGCCGGGTGTGGTGTTTTGGAGGTCCGCGCAAAAAGCGCCGTCAAAATCGTGCAGTGACTTCTGGAACACCGCACCCTATCTACCAGTAGTTCTCCACCGCTACCTGGCCGGGTCGGCGACTCAGGGCCAGTTGCAGATCGCGGGTCTTGAGCAGCTGGCGGGTGTCGTCGACCATCTCCGGATTGCCGCAGATGAGGATGCGCGAGTGCTCGGGCGAGAGTTCGACGCCAGCGGCACGTTCCAGCTCGCCGTTCTCGATCAGGGTGGTGATGCGGCCACGCAGGGCGCCGGGATGCTCCTCGCGGGTGACCACGGGGACATAGACCAGGCGCTCGGTGAGGCCTTCGAGGTGTTCCACCTCGCCGTAACCGCGGATGACGGCCTGGTAGGCCAGATCACGGGCTTCGCGCACGCTGTAGACCAGCACGATGCGCTCGAAGCGCTCCCAGGTATCGGGTTCCTGCAGCATCGACAGGAAGGGCGCGAGGCCCGTGCCGGTGGCCAGCAGCCAGAGGTCGCGACCGCCGCCGAAGCGTTCCAGGGTGAGATAGCCGTAGGGCTGCTTTTCCACCAGCAGTTCGTCGCCCTCGCGCAGGCGGCTCAACTCGCTGGTGAAGGCGCCACCCGGCACCACGATGGAAAAGAATTCGAGGAAGTCGTCGTGGGGTGCCGAGACCATGGAGTAGGCCCGCCAGACGATGTCGCCATCGGCCTTGCGCACGCCCAGCCGGGCGAACTGGCCGGCGCGAAAGCGATAGCGCGGGTCGCGCGTGGTCCTCAGGCTGAAGAGGTTATCGCTCCAGGGCCAGGCGGCGGTGATCGTCTCGCGGGTGAACTTGTCTTCGGTGGCGGTCATACTGGCCTCTTTTTCCCGATTGCCTGGCGCCATTGTCCCGCAGTGAGCCGCCGATAAACACCGACAGAAACCATGCCTTCTCTCGTCTCGCCCTTCGCCACCCTCGAACTCGACCGCCAGCCACCGCGCCGCGACGATCCCCTGCAGGCCTTCGACGCCGCCGACGAGTACCTGCTGCAGCAGGTCGCCGAGCGCGGCCTGGACCCCGCCGCCCGGGTGCTGGTGCTCAACGATGGCTTCGGCGCCCTGGCCACCAGTCTCGCCGGCCATGCCCGGGTGACCTCCAGTGGCGACTCGCACCTGGCGGCCCTGGCGCTGGCGGCCAACCTGGCGCGCAACGGCCTTGCCGCCGAAGCGGTAACCTTCGTTCCGGCCAGCGAGGCGACCAGCGGTTCCTTCGATCTGGTGCTGATACGGGTGCCCAAGACCCTGGCCTTACTGGAGGAACAACTGATCCGCCTGCACGGCCAGCTGGCGCCCGGTGCGCGGGTGATCGCCGCCGGCATGCTCAAGCACCTGCCCCGCGCCGCCGGCGACCTGCTGGAGCGCCATATCGGCCCGGTGCAGGCGTCGCTGGCGGTGAAGAAGGCGCGGCTGCTGACCGCCATGCCCGAGGCGCGACCGGCGGTGGCCTCGCCCTACCCGACGGGTTATCACCTGGATGCACCGCCGCTGACCCTGGTCAACCATGCCAACGTCTTCTGCCGCGAAGGCCTGGACATCGGCACCCGCGCCTTCCTCCCGCACCTGCCTCAGGACATAGGCCAGGCTCGGGTGGCCGATCTCGGTTGCGGCAACGGCGTGCTGGCCCTGGCCTGTGCCCTGGCCAACCCCGAGGCGCGTTTCACCCTGGTGGACGAGTCCTACATGGCGGTGCAGTCGGCGCGGGAGAACTGGACCGCGGCCTTCGGCGAGCGACCGGTGGCGATCCGCGCGGCCGACGGCCTGGCCGACCAGCCGCCGCGGTCGCTGGACCTGATTCTCTGCAACCCGCCGTTCCACCAGCAGCAGGTGGTGGGTGACTTCCTCGCCTGGCGCATGTTCCAGCAGGCGCGAGCGGCGCTGACCGAGCAGGGCGAACTCTGGCTGGTGGGCAATCGCCACCTGGGTTACCACGCCAAGCTCAAGCGGTTGTTCAGGCGCGTCGAACAGATCGCGGCCACCCCGAAATTCGTGGTGCTCAGGGCGGTCCAACCTCTCTGACATCCACCCCGGAGCGAGAGCTGCCCGCGTGCCTTCCCTGCCCCTCGATCTCCACTACATCGCCCTGGTCCTCGAACTGATCGGCATCAGTGCGGCGATCCACGCCATCATCACGGTGCGTACCGCCCAGGGCGCCATGGCCTGGGCCATGGCGCTGGTGTTCATGCCCTTCCTCAGCCTGATCCCCTATCTGGTCTTTGGCCGGCGGCGCTTCGACAGCTATGTGAAGGCGCGGCGCCAGGCGGACGAGGAGATGGCGCGCCAGGCCGCCGAACTGGACTGGCGGCCCTGGATCGCCGAGGCCATGGCCGCCCAGCAGTGCAGCGCGGCCAATCGCAAGCTCAGGGCCATGACCGCCCTCACCGGTACCCCCTGCGTCGCCAACAACCAGGTGCGCCTGCTGATCAACGGCGAGGAAACTTTCGCCGCTATCCTCACGGCCATCCGCGGGGCGCAGAAGGTGGTGCTGGTGCAGTTCTTCATCATCCACGACGACGCTCTCGGCCTGGCCCTGCAGAACACCCTGCTCGACCGGGCCCGCGCCGGGGTCCAGGTCTTTCTGCTGTACGACGCCATCGGCAGCCATGCCCTGCCGCGCGCCTATGTGGAAAAGCTGCGCGAGGCCGGTTGCGAGGTGAAGGGCTTCAGTAATAGACGCGGGCTGATCAACAGGTTCCAGGTCAACTTCCGCAACCACCGCAAGATCGTCATCGTCGATGGCGAGGTGGGCTTCACCGGCGGGCTCAACGTCGGCGACGAATACATGGGCCTCAAGCCGCCCCTGGCGCCCTGGCGCGATACCCACCTGGAATTGCGCGGCCCGGCCTTGGCCACCCTGCAGGAGACCTTCGCCCAGGATTGGTACTGGGTGACCAGAAAGCTGCCCACCCTGCTGCTGCCGGAGCGCTACGAAGAGGGCGGCGTGCTCTGCCAGGTGGTGCCCAGCGGGCCGGCGGACGACCAGGAGACCTGCTCGCTATTCTTTGTCGAGGCCATCCACTCGGCGCGCCACCGGGTCTGGATCACCACGCCCTATTTCATTCCTGACGAAGCCGTTTCGGCCGCCCTGCGCCTGGCTGCTCTGCGCGGGGTCGACGTGCGCATCCTGCTGCCCTCGCGACCGGACCACAAGGTGGTCTATGCCGCCTCTTATCTCTATGCCTTCGAAGCGGTGCATGCCGGGGTGCGGGTGTTCCGCTACGGACCGGGCTTCCTGCACCAGAAGGTAGTGCTGATCGACGAGGACGTGGCTGCGGTGGGCAGCGCTAACCTGGACAACCGCTCCTTCCGCCTCAACTTCGAGGTCATGGTGATGGTGATGGACGTCGCCTTCGCCTGGGAGGTGCGCAAGATGCTGGAGCAGGACTTCAGTCGCTCGCGCGAGCTGACCCCCGAGGACAATGTCGCCCTGCGCCGCTGGCGGCGGGTGGCCATGCGGGTGGCGCGGGTGTTTTCGCCGGTACTCTGAGCATCCGTTACAAGGCCACAGGCAGCACAAGGTGCCGGTTTCCGAAACAAAGGCGACTCCTCGCCAGCGAAGGGCTCAATCGGCGGCTCCAGATCTTCAAAATAGCTGCGACTGTCTGCGGAATTTTCGGTGAACAGTTTAGAGATGGCCTTTAATGGCGAGGGAAAAGCTTGAAGGGCTGTTATCGACTGTGGATTCAACCGGTCGACGCAACAGCGTGGTTAAAACACTCGGCGGGAGTCGAGAACCCTAGGGTCTTTCTGGGGCGCTCGTTTAACTGCCGAGCCACTTCATCC
>NZ_WHOV01000192.1:0-410 GCF_009765395.1 Pseudomonas sp. BAV 4579
GGTCCGGGGATGGTGCCCCCGGATGGGTGTGCGAAGAGAAAGGTGGCAAAGCCTGGGTAGAGCAGGGGCGCCCAGTGGGCGCCTGGAAGAGCGGGGTGACTCAAGCGGCCGATTGGTCGCTGTCATCCCCTTGATCCGTACCTTGCTGCTCAGCCGAGGCTGCGTCGCGCGGTTTGGCTTCGTAGACGAACTCACCATCCACCTTGATCCAGCCGATATACAGGAGACGACCTTTCAAGCTTGCGCCGTGTTGTCCCTGCTTCGGTCCGGATAAGTAGGTGAAGGGATCAGCCCAGCAATCACCGATGCGGAAGGACACGAGGACCTTCTTCTCAGCGTTGACGGCTTCAATGCAGCGGCGAACCAGCTTTTCAGCTTCGGCGCCGACGACATTGCAGTCGATGTAGCGG
>NZ_WHOV01000193.1:0-3780 GCF_009765395.1 Pseudomonas sp. BAV 4579
CATTGCCATCACAGGAACAGGCTAGCAAACACGACTTTTCAGACAAGCCCTAGGCTAAACCCAGCTTTGGCCCGGCGCTGCTGGGTCTTTTTTGCCCGCGATTTAGCATCCTTTCTATAAGGTCGCGCCTCGACGTGAAGCTGATGGAGGCGTCCATCACTTTTTCTACCAATCTAAAGCGTATGGATCTACTGCAAAAGCAAACCGGCGTAAGCCGTAGTGCATCGCATACTGACCCGACGCAGGCGCGCATAACGGTCGTTACTGGCGCCAAATACGCCTTAAATGGAAACGGATAGTATCCATAATGGTACCAAATGTTACTCAACTTTTCGTAATGGCAGCCGCTACCCCCCTGTACTTCCATAGCGGAAAAACTTCCATGTCCAGCATCTCATCGTTAAGTGGCGTCACTTTCAGCAACGCAATTACTCTGACCAACTCGACTGCCAGCGAAACAAGTAAGACCAGCGCCGCGACTGCGGACACCTCGGCAGCTAGCGATACGTCGACAACTCAAGGGGCTGGCGGCAGTGCCACACCCGCAGGGGGGGCCCCCGGCGGAAGTTCAAGCGGCAGCTCGTCGTCCGACAGCACCTTGGAAAAACTTAAGCAGGCAATAGAACAAGCGTCTAAGGAGTTGCAGGAAGCCCAGCAGGCATTGAGCAAGTCCAGCCAAGGTAGCGGTAGTGACAGCGAGCAGGAACAACAAGCCAAACAGACCGAGCAGCAGGCCGCGCAGGCGCGGGTAGCCTCTGCCAGCGCCGCGCTCGCCAGTGCCTATGCTGCCTATAGCCAAGCACTTAGCGAGTCTGGTTCCAGCGCCAGTGGTACATCAGTGAACACCAGCGTCTAATAACCGTTAATGATTTGCACGGTGACGACACTGCGGCATTGAAGATCGGGAATGCATCTCCCGCCTAACCTGTTCCGGCCTGAATAGGGTTTCGTCTTTACCCTGACACCTGCCCATCGCGACCCTAGACCTTCCTTCAGTTTCCCGCAGGTCTACGCGATGTTCGCTCGGGGTATGAACTGTGGCTAGGCCATCACTACGCAACGCCTCAGGCACGCTCCAGCTGCTGCAGCGCGCCGTATTCGACGGCTATGACTTTGGCCTCAGGATGCCCTACCTCGAGGGGGCCAATCGCCTGCTGACCAGCCGCGGCGGCAGCTTCCTTCGCCGCAGCGAGCATCCGTTGTCCGGGTATTGGCGACTGCCACAGCGGCGCCTGCTGGAGGACCTGGACGTGCTCTATCACCAGTTGGGCGGACTAGCCGACGGTCGATTCGTCCAGGACTGGTCGGGCTTCAGCCGCAAGATCGCCGACGCCCAGGCCGATGTCCGGCGCGACCTTTTCATCTGGGGGATGCGCCTGCGGATCGCGCCGCTGTCCGGGGGCGGCGTGGTGCTGTCCGGGGACTATCACCCAGGCTGTGTGGCCGTGGCCAAGCGCATGCACGGCGCCTTCCTGTCGACAAGCCGCGCCTGGCGAGTGCCGGCCTCGCCCGAGATCGTGCGCAGCAACCTGATTCTGGAGCTGGGATTGCTCGAGGAACAGTTCGAGATGCTCGACGTCCTCCAAGAGCTGCTGTCGGATGGCTCGGTCAGCGCCGCCCGCGACGTCACGGCGATGTCGATTGGAGGACCTCCGCAAGAGCGGAGCGCCTCCTCAACCGACGAGGACAGTGCGGCGGACGTCTACCTGGCCGCGGTGCCCGACATCGCAAAGACCAGTTGGACGCTGCAGGCCATAGAGGCCGAGCTCAAGCCGTATTCGCTGATGTCTCACCAGCCTGCTGGGATCCGCCATCTGCTGCAGCGCACCAGCGCACTGCTGGCCGATGACATGGGGCTGGGTAAGAGTCGCCAGGCGGTGATCGCCGCCGGCATCCAGTCCGCTGGCCGCCAGATCCTGGTGGTGGTCCTGGCCAGCCTCGTCATCAACTGGGAACGTGAGATCCAGGCGGTCTATCCGGATGCGCAAATCGCCCGGCAGCGGTATCAGGCTGATGCCCAATGGGTGATCGTCAACTACGAGCGCCTGGGCGACTTCGTCGCGCTTGCCGATCAGTTTGCGGTGATGATCGTCGACGAGGCCCACCGGCTGAAGGAGCCCACGGCCGCCGCCTGGACCCGCAATGGCTTCGACATCGCCGCCAAGGTACCCAATCGCTACCTGCAGACCGGGACGCCGGTACTCAACCGGGAGTCAGAGCTCCACACCCTGCTACGCCTGTCCGGACACCCTATCGGGCAGCTTCCGCTCAAGGACTTCTGCGAACGCTTCGCTGGTAGCTCCGAATTCCGTCAGGGGCTACGCGCCGAGATCGGCGATTGGATGCTACGCCGGCGCAAGGATGTGCTGCCCGACCTCAAGGGTAAGCAGCGGCAGACCGTACCGGTGGTGCTCGATGAGGCGCAGCAGACCGAATACAACGGCATCCGCAATGCCGATCAGCCGGTGTTCGCGCGCCTGGGTCGGCTTCGCCAGCTCCTGGAGCGCGTGAAGGTGCCGGTGGTGATGGAGTTGCTGGGCGAGCTGGATCCCGAGGACAAGGTGATCCTTTTCTGCGAATACAAGGAGACGGTTACCACGCTGCAGCAGCTGTGCGAGGCCGCAGGGCTTGGATGCGTCACCCTGGTGGGCACCGATAGCCTGACGAAGCGGCAGCGAGCGATTGATCGTTTCCAGCAGGACGCTGACTGCCGCGTCTTCATCGGCACGACCTCGGCCGCCGGCACCGGCAACAACCTGACCGCCGCCAACTACGTGTTCTTCCTGGGGCTGCCCTGGACGCCCGGCCTGCAAGACCAGGCTGAGGACCGTGCCTACCGCAATGGCCAGCGGCGCCTGGTGGTGGTCAAGATCCCACTGGTGGAGAACAGCATCGATCTGCAGCTCTGGCAGATGCTCCAGGACAAGCGGCGGATTGCCCAGGATCTGATCGAGCCAGACGCGGTCAATAAGGCTCAGGAACGACTCGCCAGAGATCTATGCCCGTGAACGACATGCACAGAGCCCGAGCGTTTGTCGCCCGGCTGGAGCGTGAGTTTCCGCACTGTAACTGCCTGATGAGCGCAGTCTGTCTCGATGGGGGTGCTGCGCTGTGTGTGATGCCCAAGCATTCGAACATGATCATCACCCTGCAGCTCGATGTCCCGCGGCTACGTGATGCCGGGTATGTGGACTTCATGCTGCAGCTGATCCGTGAACAGCTGCCTCGCAACTGAACTCGCGACACGTTGGTAGGTCAGTCGTTGTGGGTGCGCCAGACCACCCCCTCCAGATTTGCAATTCTGGTGGCTTCGAACTGAGTTATCCCCTGCTTGGAGCGGGGGATTTTTTTGTCCGCCGCTAACCTCTTTCGCTCCAGATACGGTTATCTCCTGCTTTCCGGACAGGTGACTGGCACCGTGAGCCCCACTACGAAATGGGGCCACACTGCACATGATCTGGAAGCTCAATACCCTCTCGCCGCTCGCCTTCGCCGTCGCATTGGCAGGCTGTGCTCAGCAGGAGCCTGCGCCCAGCGCACCCGGCCCCGACAGCTCGCGTAATCCTGAGCTGCTACAACCCGATCTCTATCCGAAGGGTGCTGTATCAGAGCCCCAGGTCCGGTACGGCCGCTACACCTTGGTCAACACCGCCCCCGAGACCGAGCAGCGGGACCTGATGGCCCAGGTCATCGACGTGAACATTCCGGCCAACATGAAGCCGACGGTTCGCGACGCCATGCAGTACGTGGTCAATCGCTCCGGTTACAGCCTGTGCGGCC
>NZ_WHOV01000194.1:0-6944 GCF_009765395.1 Pseudomonas sp. BAV 4579
CGGCCAGCCCCTGGCCGGGCGGGTGGCGGTGGTCACCGGCGGCGCGGGCGGGCTGGGGTCGGCGATCTGCCGTGCCCTGGCCGCCGCGGGTGCCGCGGTGGTGGTCGGCTATCACGCCTCCGCCGAGGCTGCCCACCGGTTGGCGGCCGAGTTGCCGGTGAACGAACTGGCCCATGCCGCCTTACCGCTGCCCGTTACCGACAGCGCCGCCCTAGTCGAGCAGACCACGCTCATCAAGCGGACCTATGGCCGCTGCGACCTGCTGGTAAACAACGCCGGTACCACCCGTTTCGTACCGCACGCCGATCTGGCCGCTCTGGACGATGCGCTGTTCGATCGCATCTTCGCCACCAACGTGCGCGGCGCCCTGGCGATGGTACGGGCGCTGCGGCCCTTGCTGGAGCGTGAGGGCAGCGGCCTGGTCGTCAACATCAGCTCCATTGCGGCGCGCACAGCCATGGGCAGTAACCTGGCCTACTGCGCGTCCAAGGCGGCGCTGGACAACCTGACCCTGTCCCTCGCGCGCGCCCTGGCTCCACGGATCCGGGTGGTCGGGGTCGCCCCGGGCCTGGCCGACACCGAATTCGTCGCCGGCCTGGACCGCGCCTGGCGCGACGAACAGGCCGCCCGCACCCCGCTGCAGCGGCTGGCCCGGGCCGAGGAGGTGGCGGCAGCGGTCCTGGCCCTGGCCACCCAGCTGACCTTCACCACCGGCGCCGTCATCCCCGTGGATGGCGGTCGCCCGCTCGCCTAGGAGGGCTGCCATGAATACTTTCGCCCTTGCACAACAGCACATCCCCCGTGGCGGCCTGCTCGTACTCATCCAGGTGGCGGCTTGCCCCACCTCAACGGAGATTGCCCCATGAAATTCGCCTCGCTCAAGGACGGTAGCCGAGACGGTCGGCTGCTGGTGGTCTCGCGTGATCTGCGCCGGGCGGTGATCGCCCCGGCATCGATGCCGCGGCTGCAAACTGTGCTGGAAGACTGGGAGGCCTGTGCACCCCGGCTCGAAGCGCTCTATGCCGAACTCAACGCTGGCCGCGTCGCGGAGGCCTTCGCCTTCGATCCTCGGGCGGTCATGGCGCCCCTGCCACGGGCCTACCAATGGGCCGACGCCTCGGCGTTCCTTTCCCACGGCAACCTCATGGAACGGGCCTACGACCTGGACATCAAGAAGGACGCGGGTGTCCCAATCATCTATCAGGGCAGCGGCGACGATTTCTACGGCCCCTGCGACGACTACCCGGTGCCCGGCGAAGACCAGCATATCGATTTTGAGGGCGAGGTGGCCGTGGTCCTGGACGACGTGCCGCTGGGCGTCCAGCCCGCTGCCGCCGCCGGCCATATCCGTCTGCTGATGTTGCTCAACGACGTCAGCCTGCGCGCCCATCTGTTCAAGGAAATCAGCATCGGCTTCGGACCGCTGCGCGCCAAGCCGAGCACGGTGTTCGCGCCGGTCGCCATAACCCCGGATGAGCTGGGCGATGCCTGGCGCGACGGCCGGGTCCAGCTACCGCTGCGCGTGGAGCTCAATGGCAAGCGCTTCGGCGAACCCCATGGCGGCGAGATGGACTTCAGCTTTCCCGAGCTGGTGATGCACCTGGCACGTACCCGTCGGTTGCGCGCCGGGACCGTGCTCGGCTCGGGCACCTTTTCCAACCGCGACTATCGTCGCACGGGCTCGGCCTGTCTGGCCGAGCAGCGCGCCATCGAGAAGCTCGAGCAGGGCGAGTCGCGCACGCCGTTCCTGAGCTTCGGTGATTGGCTGAGGTTCGAGATGGCCGGCCTCGATGGCCAGAGCCTGTTCGGCGCCATCGATCACCGATTCGTCGCGGCGCCGCTGCCGTCGGAGGTGTGAGATGCATGTCCTCGTGACCGGTGCCGGCGGCTTCGTCGGCCAGTGCCTGGTACGTCGCCTTCTGGATGATGCCGAGGCCTTGCCCTGGACGCGCCTGACCTTGCTGGACGTCCAGTTGCCCGACGTACCGAACGATCCGCGGATCCACTCGCTCACGGGCAGCCTGGCCGAGCCGGATGTGCTGGCCGCCGCGCTCGCCCACCCGGCCGAGATGGTGTTCCACCTGGCCAGCGTGCCCGGCGGACTGGCCGAACGCGACTACACCCTGGGCCGCCGGGTCAACCTGGACGCCACCCTGGCGCTGTTCGAGGGCCTGCAAAGGCCCACCTGGCCGCCACGCGTGGTGTTCGCCAGCACCATCGCCGTTTACGGTCGCCTGCCGATGGAACCCATGGACGAGGCGGCCCCGCTGCGACCGCAACTGAGCTATGGCACCCAGAAGCTGATCGGCGAGTTGCTGCTGGACGATTTCTCCCGGCGGGGTGGCCTGGACGGCATCGCCCTGCGCCTGCCTGGCATCGTGGCGCGGCCGCCACAGCCGTCCGGCCTGCTGTCGGCCTTTATGAGCGACCTGTTCTGGCGACTGCGCGATGGCCAAGCATTCGTTTGTCCGGTCGCGGCGGAAGGCACCGCCTGGTGGATGTCGGCGGCGCGCTGCGTCGACAACCTGCTGCACGCCGCGCGCATGCCCAGCGCGGCGCTGGTCGAGCGCCGGGCGGTGACGCTGCCGGTGCTGCACCTGAGTTTCGCCGCGGTCGTCGACGGGCTGTGCGCCCGTTTCGGCGCAGACCGTCGGCAGTTGGTCAGCTACCGCCCCGATCCCGACTTGGAGCGATCCTTCGCCCGCTATCCCGCCCTGGCTACCCCCAAAGCCGAGGCGCTGGGCTTCAAGCACGATGGCGACCTGGCCAGCTTGATCGAACGCACCCTGGACGGCTGATCGACGCCGTCTAGGTAGTCACCGAACAACAATAACAAGCTGAGGAGAACACCATGACCGTTCCCGACCGTTCCGGCCATTCCGTGGCCCGTATCGCCACCTACCTGTTGTTGCTCATCAATTGCCTGGCGCCCATGGCGGCCATTGTGGTGGCGCCCAGCCTGCCGCAGATGCAGGCGCATTTCGCCGATGTGCCCAACGTGCAGTTCCTTGTCCCCATCTCGCTGGCCGTGCCCGGACTGATGGTGGCCCTGCTGGGGCCCCTGATGGGCATCGTGGCCGATCGCATGGGCCGCAAACGTCTGCTTCTGCTGGCCATGGTGGGCTATGGGTGCACGGGCGTGCTGCCGCTGTTTCTCGAGTCACTGCATGCGATCATCATCAGTCGGATCCTGCTGGGGTGCATGGAGGCAGTGGTCGTGACCATCAGCACCACGCTGATCGGTGATTACTACAGCGGCGCGCTCCGGCAACGCTACCTGGCCCTGCAGACCACCTTCGCCGCCAGCTCCGCCATCCTCTTCTTCATGATCGGCGGTGCCCTGGGTGAACTCGGCTGGCGGATGCCGTACATGGTCTATGTGGTCGCCTTGGTCATGGCGGTATTTGCCTACTTCCTGCTGTGGGAGCCGCAGCGTCAGAGCCTGAGCGCCGAAGATGCCCAGAATGCGTCGCAGCAGGCCAAGGCTTTTCGCCCCGCGCTCCTGGCCGTCATATGCCTTGTAACCCTGGTGGGCGGTGTTGCCTTCATGGTGTTGCAGATCCAGCTGGCCTACATGCTGCGCGACATCGGCCAGGCTTCGCCGAGCACTGCCGGCATGATCGCCTCGGCCTGCAGCGTGATGATCGTGCTGGGTACGCTCAGCGTGCACCTGTTGCTACGTCTCAAGCTGCGCATCCCGCATTGTCTGGCCCTGGCGTTCGGCCTGATCGGCTGCAGCTTCCTGCTGGTGCCCTGGGCCGACCGGGCCTCTCTGATACTGCTGGTGGCGCTGATCAACGGCCTGGGTTGCGGCCTGATGCTACCGAGTCTGGCCATCTGGAACATGCGCGAACTGCCCTGGCAGCGTCGCGCCTTCGGCACCGGTGCCTGGTATGGCAGCTATTCGCTGGGCGCCTTCCTAAGTCCCATCCTGGTGGTCGCGGTAACCGCCCATACTCGCGGCCTGGCCGCCACCGTGGGCCTGGCGGCCTGGGTCCTGCTGCCCATGGCGGTCATCGCCCTGCTGTGCGCCTTCTGCAGCCGGCCGCGGATCGGCTTTCCCTTCGCCGCCCGCAATGTCGAGGAAGCCTGAGATGGCTGCTACCGAACGTGGCCGGCTCGCCGGCAAGACTGCCCTCATCACCGGCGTGGGCAATGGAATCGGCCAGGCCTGTGCACTGCTGTTCGCCCGTCAGGGCGCCCGGGTATTGGGCTGTGATCGCGACGCTGCAGCGGCCGAGCAGACCCTCGCCCTGGCGCGAGCAGAGGGGCTGCAAAACCTGGCCATATACACCTGCGACCTTACCCAGCCGGCCGCGGTAAAGGCATGGATCGAGTGGGCCTGTGCCCAGGGCGATGGCGGCTTCGACTGTTTAGTCAACGCCGCAGCCTTCGGTGCCTTCGCCTGGATCGAAGACATGGATTACGAAGCCCAGTGGCGGCGGACCCTTACGGGTGAGTTGGACATCGTCTTCCTGGTCTGCCAGTCCGCCTGGCCTGTGCTCAAGGCACGCGGCGGCGGGGTGGTTCTCAACTTCGCCTCGGCCAATGCGCGGATGGCGCTGGAGGGCTCGCCCGCGCTTGCCCATTGCGCCGGCAAAGGCGGGGTGCTGGCCATGACCCGCCAACTGGCGATGGAGGGAGGGCCGTACAACATCCGCGCCAACACCCTGTCTCCCGGGCTGATCGAGACGCAAGCCACGCGGGCTCATATAGCACGAGATCCTGAGCTGCGTCCTACGGCGCTCAGCCGTCAGTTCCTGCGCGAACGGCTGGGCATGCCGGAGGACGTCGCATGGGCGGCAGTCTTTCTGGCGTCTGATGAGGCCGTCTGGATAACCGGGGCCGATCTGGCGATAGACGCTGGCGCCACTGCTGGCTGAATCAAGACGTTCAACTTCCCCCGCACAGGCATCTGGCGATGCCGCGGGTAACTGTGTCCGCAATAACAACAACAAAGGATGTCGACATGAACATCAATCATGGCAAGTTTCTCGTTCTCCCCCTGGTGCTAGCCGTGCTTCATTCTGGAACGGCGTTCGCCGCCGATCTGGATCTGGGGGGGCGTCAGCAGCTGCCCTCCAGCACCGACGACAGCCTGCCTAACGAACGGGTGGGGCCGCGGGTACTGTTCGTCGAGCCGCGGCAACCCGCGCCCGCCGGACGGCCGCTGGAAGAGCAGGGGCGCTGGCTCAAGGAGCAGGGCATCAGCCCGCACCTGGACATGACGCAGTTCTACCTTGCCAACCCCAGCGCAGGCGTCGACACCGGCCGTCATGGAACCCTGACGCTGTTCGGGGTGGGTGCCGACTTCGACATGGAAAAGCTTGCCGGCGTACCGGGGGGACTGGTGCATTTCATGCAGCTCTATGTGCCCTGGACCTCGAACCTCGCCTACGGCTCTCAGCTTGGCGACGCGCTGGCGGGCAAGCCATCACCCTACATTCCCCGCGTTAGCCACCTGACGTTGTTCACCTATGAGCAGCGTCTGCTGGATGATCGTCTGACCCTGGAGGCAGGCAAGAGCAACGCCGGCACCTATTTCGCCCTGCCGCTGTGCAATTTGCCTTACGGCTGCGTGAGTCCGGCGATTCTGCAGGACACGGCCGGCATCAACCCGCCGCCCTATGCCAACTGGGGTTTCCGCAGCGCCTACGATTTCACCCCGCGCTGGCGTGCTCAGTTAGGTACCTGGCGTAGCTACGACGCCTATCCATTCACCAATGGCTGGGAGCGGCGCGAGGGGGACATGGGCGGATCGTTGAGCACCATCTACTTGGGCAACATCGCCTACCGTACCGACTTTTCGATGAGCACCTATCCCACCTCTTTCGAGCTGATGGGGTTCTATAACAACCGTCGACAAAATGATCCCTACTACACCGTCGATGGCACTTCCCGGGTCACCAGCCAGGCTGCACCCGTGACCCACGACGGCGTCAGTGGCTTCTATGTAGGCGCGAAACAGACCTTCTGGCGCGCCGATGGCGGTCAGCCTGGGGTAAGTAATCCTACCGCCCTAAGCGTCCATGGCAGCCTCTCCCACGTATTCGAGGAAGAGACTGCCAGCGGTGTGGCCAATCAGGCCGATCTGGGTCTGATCCTATCGGCGCCGTTCCGCAGCCGACCGTTCGACAGCTATTCCATCAAGGCGAGCTGGGCACAGCTCAGCGATCACCAGCAGCGCTTCCTCGAAGACGCGTATGCCGTGAGCAGCGGCGGTGGCGACTATCGGCCGGGACGCGATGAATACGCGCTCTCCCTGGACGCTAACTTCGTCCTGACCGACAGCATCGTGCTCAGCCCCTACGTGACCCGCACCTTCCACGGCAGTAGCTACCTCAATCCTTTCAGTGGCGACAATCCACGCGATGGCTACGCCTTCGGCGTTCTGATGCATGTGCAGTTCGATCAACTGCTAGGCCTTAACGGCCTGAAATAAGCGCGGTGTCAGAAGGCCGCGCCACGCTCGACGCACCTCGTGGAGGGCGTGGCGCCCGTCTGGTCGGTACCGGCTCCGCCTGGGCACACCGGTCGGTCGCAGCGGTGCTACCTGGTTTGAAAGCTTTTGTGCGGATTTAGAGTGGGTTTGATCCGCGGTCTGCTTGTTTCTAGGTATTCCGTACAGCACTGGACCAAACGGTGACTTCGCTGGCTGAAGTTTATTTGGAGAGGTGTAATGGACCACTTGCATAGATTGCTAGAAATAGTCACGGCGGGATTGATCCAGTACGGCTGCGCCCTTAGTGGTTGCGCGCCACCTAACCGGGACAGTTTTCGAAGTAGCGGGCTTTCGCCTAAGAACGTTGGCGTCGCCTTACGACCGCTCTCAACAAGACTGTCGGGAGGTAGTGGTCCAGGAGGGGAGAGCAGGTAGTTGCTTGGTTGACACTAGGGTTTGTCTGAAAAGTCGACGCGCCAACAGCGATCAATGCAGGCCAGAG
>NZ_WHOV01000020.1:0-36538 GCF_009765395.1 Pseudomonas sp. BAV 4579
AGCCCAAGGACCGCCCATGACCACCGCCCACCCCATCGCCCTCGTCACCGGTGCCTCCCAGGGCATCGGCCTCGCTGTCGCCCTCGGTCTGCTGCAGGACGGCTTCCGCGTGGTCCTTGCCGCCCGCCGCGCCGAACCCCTGGAGGCGCTCGCCGAAGAAGCCCGGCAACAGGGCGGCGAAGCCCTGGCGGTACCCTGCGACGTCACCGATGCCGCCAGCGTCGAGGCGCTGTTCGCCCGCATCCGCGACACCTACGGCCGCCTGGACCTGCTGTTCAACAATGCCGGCGTCGGTGCCCCGGCGGTCCCTATCGACGAGCTGGAACTGGACGCCTGGCATCGGGCGGTCAACACCAACCTCACCGGCGTCTTTCTCTGCAGCCGCGCGGCCTTCGCCCTGATGCGCGCGCAGACACCCCGTGGCGGACGCATCATCAACAACGGCTCCATCTCGGCGCACACGCCCAGGCCCTTCAGCGCGCCCTACACCGCCACCAAGCACGCCGTGGCCGGGCTGACCAAGGCCCTGGCCCTCGACGGACGCGCCTTCGATATCGCCTGCGGCCAGATCGATATCGGCAACGCCGCCACCGAGATGACCGAGCGCATGGCCAACGGTGTGCTCCAGGCCGATGGCAGCACCGCCGTGGAGCCGCGCATGGATGTCAGGCATGTCGCCGACGCCGTTCGCTACATGGCCAGCCTGCCGCTGGACGCCAACGTCCAGACCCTGACGGTGATGGCGACCAAGATGCCCTATGTAGGGCGGGGCTGAGGGGTTCCACGTAGAGTCCGATTAGACAAGGAGTGCAAGATGAATCCAGTCGAGGTCGTCTCCTTCTGGCGTGCCGCCGGCCAACGCCTGTGGTTCAACGGCGGTCCTGCCTTCGACGCCGAGTGCCGCTCGCGTTTCGAGGCCACGCATCTGGCCGCCAGTCGCGGTGAGCTGGACGGCTGGGTTGCCAGCGCCGAAGGCGCTCTGGCTTTGTGTCTGCTGCTTGATCAGATCCCGCGCAATATCTTCCGCCACAGCAGCCACGCCTTCGCCACCGACGGCCTGGCTCTGCAACACGCGCGACAGGCGATCGACGCCGGGCTGGATCAGCAGATCGAAGCCGAACTGCGCGCCTTCTTCTACCTGCCCTTCGAGCACTCCGAGGCGCTGGACGATCAGCGGCACTCGCTCATACTTTTCGAGGCACTGGGGATCGAGCACTACCGGCGCTATGCAGAGGCTCATCTGAAGGTGATCGCTCGCTTCGGTCGTTTTCCGCACCGAAATTATGTTCTAGGCCGGCTCAACACTCCGGACGAACAGGCATGGTTAAACGCAGGTGGCGGCTTTTAAACAAGCAGTAAAGGTACTTCCGGTAAGCTTCAAGAAGGCCGGCTATCAAGCACCCAAACGCCGATCGATTTTCCGATTCAGGATGATCGACGTCTGCGTCTGCTTGACCCCTTCGAGGTTGCCGATGCGGTCGAGCAGTTCGTCGAGCTTTTCGTGGGTGGTGCAGCGCAGGAAGGCCAGGTAGTCGAACTGGCCGCTGACCGAGGAGACTTCCTCGACCTCGACCATCTTTTCCAGGGCGCGGATGACGCCGGCGGTGCTGCGCGGCAGGACGCTGATGGCGCAGTAGGCGCGTACGGCGGCCTGTTCCAGTTCGGAGCCCAGGCGCAGGCCGTAGCCCTGGATGATGCCGTCGCGCTCCAGGCGCGCCAGGCGGGTGACCACAGTGGTGCGCGCCAGGCCCAGCTGGCGGGCCAGGGTGGCGTTGGAGGCGCGGGCGTTCTGCTGCAGCAGGTGAATGAGCTGCCAGTCGGTCGGATCGAGTTTGGTGAACATCGTGGCTGCCTGCCGGGGGCGGACGTCGGGGCCGGGGGCCGCCGACGCGGGAGCCTCTATTCTAGGCGGGGCGGCCGAGGGCAGCCAGGGCGGTGTCCAGGGATTCCTGTTGCTGGCGTTCGTACAGCGCCATCTCGTCGAGCACCGGCGCACCCAGGGCGGCTTCGAAGGCGGCGCGATTGCCGCCGCTCTGGTACTCCTGCTGGCTGCCGGCTCCCAGGTTGGACTGGAAGATGCCCGCGGCGCTGACGGGCAGGAAGTCTTCGTAGGTGATGGGATCGGCCAGGAGCTGGCCGGCGGCGATCAGGGCCTCGGTATCCCTGGTCTCGACGCTCGACCCAGTGCTCTGCGCGGCACGATAGCGGAACCAGGCCAGGCCCTGGCGGCGCAGCTCGTCCCAGTTGTCGGGTAGCGCCTGGAACACTTCGGCCAATACCGTTGCGTAGTCACTGCCGGCCGCCTTGCTGCGCTGGCGGACCTCCTGCAGGAGTTCGTCGTAGCGCTGGCGACCGGCCGGCGTGAGGGCGATGCCACGCTGCTCGATCTCGCCGAAGCGCGCCGTGTGCGAACCCTGGACCTCGCCCTGGAACAGGATGGGTTCTTCCAGCGCCTTGAAGCTGGTCTGGCGCAGCAGGATGGGGCACTGGCGGCGGGGCGGCCCCTCGATAGTTTCCTTGGGCGCGATACCGCGCGCGGGCATCCGGGCCTGGACGGCGTCGATGTCGAGGGTGCGCGGGGTCAGGTGGTTGATGTGCGGACCCTTGAAGCAGACCACGTCGGCGATCAGCCGATGGGCGTCGTGCAGGCGCTGATAGAGGCTGGCGTCGACATTGGCCTCGCGGTGCCAGCGAAAGGTCTCCAGGGCTTCCTGGACGAAGGCTTTGGCTTCGGCATCCGTCAGCCCGCCCTGGGCCTCGGCGCGCTGGATCAGCTCCAGCGCGCCCGGGGTGAAGATGCGGCGCTCGTTCAGGACCCCTTCGGCCAACTGGCGCAGCTCGGCGTCTTCGATCAGCTCCAGGCGCAGCAGCGAGGTGAAGACGCGAAACGGATTGATCTGCAGAGCCGCCGGCTCGACGGGGCGGAAGGCGGTGGAATGCACCGGCACCCCGGCCACGCTGAGGTCGTAGTAGCCGACCGGCTGCATGCCCATCACGGCGAACAGGCGGCGCAGGGTGGCCAGTTCGGCGGCGGTGCCGACGCGGATGGCGCCGTGGCGCTCTAGGTCCAGGCGCTCCGCGGAATCCCCGGCGAAGCCTGGCTGTCCGGCGTTCACCTCGGCGACCAGTTCCAGCAGGGTGCCGTACTGGGGCACCTCCTGGCGGTACATCGCCGACATGGCCTGGGAAAAGCGGGTGCGGATCAGATCCGGGGAAAGCAGCGACGCGGCGGTCATGGGAGCGACTCCTGGCTCAGGCTAGAAGCCGATTTCGACATGCCCGCACGGGCTGCTCAAGCGATCTTTGCTCATTGGATCATTCCCCGGGGGAATGGGCGGACTGCCTCAGTGATCCTTGTGCTGGGTCTTGGGCTTCTTCACATGATCGGCGCCGGTATTGCTGCCCGATCCGCCGCTGGAGCCGTTGTCGGCCGCGCCGACGCCGGTGCTGGGTGCCTTCTCCATGCCATGGGTGCTGGTGGGATCGGGCCGCGCGGGGGTGGCCGGGGGATTGGTCGGGCTGGTCTGGGCCAGGGCGGCGCCGGACAGGCTGAGGCCCAGGATCAGGGCGGGAAGCAGCGGGAACGGGCGCATGGGAGGACTCCTCTGGACGGATTCACTCCCCTTTAGGCACCTCCCGCGCAGGGAGGTGCCGCGCCGTGGATCAGCTGCCGCTGGTAGTGGCCTTGTGGACCTTCTTGTGCGCCACCTTCTTATGGTGGGTGGTGGCCTGCTTGCCGGTCTTGGCCGGGCTGCTGCTGGTCGCGGCAGGGGGCGTGGCCGGATCGGCGGGCGCCGTCTGGGCGAAGGCGGCAGAGGTGGCCAGCAGGCCGGCGAGGGTCAGGCAGAGGGTGGTGCTTTTCATGGAAGTCACTCCTTCGGTGGCTGATTGCAGGTTCAGTTAGCCGGCTTTCGTCCGGCAAATCCGTGTCCTCGTCCACAGCCGGGGCCATTGGTAACAAGATATTTCAATCGACTGCCAAGGCGTTAACAGTCTGACGACCTCTTCGCCAGGGTCCCGGCTTGGGCATAATGCCGGGACGCCCCCCTGATCGTAGCCGCGCATGCCCAAGAGTCCTCACCTTCCCAAGCGCCCCCGCTGGAGCAGCCTGCTGCTGCTGGCCCTAGGTCTGACGCTGCTGCTGATTCCGCTGCGCTACGCGGCCCAGCACTATTACGAGGCGCAACTGGGCGAGCAGAACGGCCAGACCCTGGATCTCTATGCCGCCAACTTGCTGGGCACGCTGCGGCGCTACGAGGTGCTGCCGGACCTGCTGGGCGATCTGCCGGTGCTGCGCCATGCCCTGGAAGGCCAGGGCGACAGCACGGCCCAGGACGCCGCCAGCCAGATGCTGGAAGACATCCGCCAGCGCACCGGGGCGGACGTCATCTACCTGATGCAGGACGACGGCACCTGCCTGGCCAGTTCCAACTATCGCCAGGCGGACAGCTTCGTCGGTCGCGACTTCTCCTTCCGGCCCTATTACAAGGCGGCCATGCAGGGCCAGCCGGGGCGCTTCTTCGGTCTCGGCACCACCTCCAGCAAGCGCGGCTACTATTTCGCCGCCGCCGTGCGCGATGGCACGCGGGCCATCGGCGTGGTGGTGGTCAAGGTCGACCTGGACAGCGCGGAAAAGCTCTGGGGCAATGCGCCCGAGCAACTGCTGGTCACCGACGACCTGGGCGTGGTCATCCTCACCTCCCATGACGCCTGGCGCTTTCGCGCCACCCATCCGCTGGACGAACGCCAGCGCGAGCAGGTCAATGCCAACCGGCCCTACCCCACCACCAATCCGGCGCCCCTGACCCTGGTACCCGGCGACTGGTTGACCCAAACCCGCAACCTCGACGAGGTCGGCTGGAACGCGCAGATCCTGGCGCCGCGGGAGATGGTCGAGCGCCAGGTGCGCAGTGCCCTCTATGTCGGCGCGGCGACCCTGCTGGCGCTGCTGCTGTTGCTGGTGGTCATGACCCTGAGACGGCGCCACTTCATCGAGCGCCTGGCGCTGGATGCCCGAGCCAAGCGTGATCTGGAGCTGAACGTGGAGGAGCGCACCCGCGACCTGCAGACGCTCAACGCGCGGCTGCAACAGGAGGTGCACGACCGCGAGCAGGCCCAGCGCGAACTCATGCGCGCCCAGGACGAAGCCGTGCAGGCCGGCAAGCTGTCGGCGCTGGGGACCATGTCGGCCAGCATCAGCCACGAACTCAACCAGCCGCTGGCGGCCATCCGCAGCTACACGGAAAATGCCGTCGTATTGCTCGACCACGATCGGCTGGACGATGCCCGCGGCAATCTCAAGCTGATCGGCGAGCTGACCACGCGGATGGCCAACATCATCGCCCACCTCAAGGCCTATGCCCGTGGCGCCCGCCGTGCGCCGGAGAGCGTGGTGCTGCAGGGCGCCCTGGAAGACGCCCTGGCGCTGGTCGCCGCGCGGCGCCGGGCCATGCAGGTGGAGCTGATCCGCGACCTGCCCGATGCGCCGCTGTGGGTGCAGGCCGGCGAAACCCGCCTGCGGCAGATCATCAGCAACCTGCTGAGCAATGCCCTCGACGCCCTCGCGGAAAAGACCAGCACCCGCCGGCTGTGGCTGACCACCAGCATCGACGAGCGCGGCGTGACCCTGATCCTGAGAGACAACGGCCCGGGCTTTTCCAGCGAGGCCCTGGCTCGCGCCCACGAACCCTTCTTCACCACCAAGGCCACCGCCCAGGGCCTCGGCCTGGGCCTGGCGATCTGCGATAACCTGTTGCGGACCCTCGGTGGCCACCTGCACCTGTCCAACCATGGCGACGGTGGCGCCGAGGTACGTCTCTATCTGCTGCACGGCAAGCCCGGGGTCGCCTCGGTGCCCCAGGAAGAAGTCCGCGGTTGACCGTCAGCCCTCTACCTTAGGTCCCAGTCATGAGTGCCCTGCCCCCCTTCGATCCCGCCAGCCAGATCCTGCTGATCGACGACGACGCCCACCTGCGCCTGGCGCTGAGCCAGACCCTGGACCTGGCCGGTTTCAAGGTGACGACCCTGGCCGATGCCCGCGAGCTGGAGCTGGCGGCCGTGCGCGACTGGCCCGGCGTGGTGGTCAGCGACATCCGCATGCCCGGCATCGATGGCCTGGAGTTGCTGGCCCAGCTGCACCAGCGTGACGCCGAATTGCCGGTGGTGCTGATCACCGGCCATGGCGACGTGCCCCTGGCGGTCCAGGCCATGCGCGCCGGCGCCTATGACTTCCTGGAAAAGCCCTTCGCCAACGATGCCCTGATCGACAGCGTGCGCCGCGCCCTGGGCGCCCGCCACCTGGTGCTGGAAAACCGCAGCCTGCGCCTGGCCCTCGCCGAGCGCCATGAACTCCAGACCCGGCTGATCGGCCAGACCCCGGGCGTGGCCCGACTGCGCGACCAGATCGGCGCCCTCGCCGCGACCCAGGCCGATGTGCTCATTCATGGCGAGACGGGCGCCGGTAAGGAGGTGGTGGCCCGCGCCCTGCACGATCTGTCGAATCGTCGCGACGGCCCCTTTGTCGCCATCAACGCCGGGGCCCTGGCCGAATCCGTGGTGGAGAGCGAACTCTTCGGCCATGAACAGGGCGCCTTCACCGGCGCCCAGAAAAGACGCATCGGCAAGTTCGAATACGCCAGCGGCGGCACCCTCTTTCTCGACGAGATCGAGAGCATGAGCCTGGATGTCCAGGTCAAGCTGCTGCGCCTGCTGCAGGAGCGCAAGGTCGAACGCCTCGGCTCCAACCAGCAGATCCCGCTGGACATCCGGGTGGTCGCCGCCACCAAGGAAGACCTGCGCCAGGCCGCCGACCAGGGTCGCTTCCGCGCCGACCTCTACTACCGGCTCAACGTCGCCACCCTGCGCATCCCCGCCCTGCGCGAGCGCAGCGAAGACATCCTGCCGCTGTTCCGCCATTTCGCCCTGGCCGCCGCCCAGCGCCATGGCACCCCGCTGCGCGAAGCCGATGCCGAGCAGCGCGCCGCCCTCATCGCCCACAGCTGGCCGGGCAACGTGCGCGAATTGCAGAACGCCGCCGAGCGCTTCGCCCTGGGGCTGGAGCTGGCGCTGGACAACAGCGCCCATGCGCCCCTGGCGCCCATGACGGCGGCGCCCGTGGCCGCGGCCCCGGTGCTGGCGGCTCCGGCGGCAGCAGCCCTGGCCGCCGGGCTGGGCGAGCAGGTCGAGGCCTTCGAGCGCGAACTCATCCAGCGCGAACTGGCCCGACCCCACGCCTCCCTGCGCAGCCTGGCCGAAGCCCTCGGCCTGCCGCGCAAGACGCTGTCCGACAAGCTGCGCAAGCACGACCTGCAATTCACCGGCGGTGCGGCGGACGAAGGCGACTAGGCCAAGGTCGGCTGGTCGCACCGGCCCAGGAGTGGCAGAGTGCAAGACTTAGGCGTACGCCCAAGGAGACCCTCTTGACCTCGCTCATGCTCGCAGAAGCCGCCGCCAGCGGCGCGGCGGTCGCTCGCCAACTGGCGACCATCGACCAGGCCCTGGCGACCCTGGCCGCGGACCTCAGGGCCAAGCCGCCGCAGCTGGCGCTTACCGTGGCGCGTGGCAGCTCGGACCATGCGGCCAGCTATTTCGCCTACCTGGCGATGGCCCACCTGGGGCTGCCGGTGCTGTCCCTGCCGCCCTCGCTGGTGACCCTGCGCCAGGCGCCGCTGCAGGTCGAAGGCCAGCTCGCCCTAGGCTTTTCCCAGTCCGGACGCAGTCCCGATCTGATCGAGACGCTGTCCGCCCTGGATCGCTACGGCGCCCGCACCGCGGCCCTGGTCAACGAGATCGACTCGCCCCTGGCCCTGGCCTGCCGCCATGCCATCGGCGTGCAGGCCGGTCCCGAGCGCAGCGTCGCCGCCACCAAGAGCTTCATCGCCACCCTGGCCGCCGCCGCCCGGCTGATCGCCCACTGGCAGCAGGACGAGACCCTGCTTGCCGCTGGAGTCGCCTTGCCCGAGGCCCTGGATCGGGCGGCCGAACTGAGCTGGGCGCCGGCCCTGACCGTCCTGCGCGACGCCGAGCGCTGCATGGTGGTCGGCCGCGGGCCGGGCTTCGCCATCGCCCAGGAGGCCGCGCTCAAGCTCAAGGAAACCTCGGCGCTGCAGGGCGAGGCCTTCAGCGGCGCGGAATTGCAGCACGGTCCCCTGGCGCTGGTGGAGCGTGGCTATCCGCTGCTGATCTTTGCCCTGCGCGGCCCCGAACAGGCCGGCCTGCTGCAACTGGCGCGGGACCTGCGCGGACGCGGTGCCCGGGTGCTGCTGGCCGCGCCGGACGAGATCGCCGAGCGCGACCTGCCCCTCGCCGTCGCCGGTCATCCGGACCTGGACGGCCTGCTGGCGATCCAGAGTTTCTATCGTCTGGCCGCACTGCTGGCCGAGGCCCGCGGCCAGGACCCGGACCAGCCGCGCCACCTGCGCAAGGTCACCCTTACCCGCTGAGGCGGCGATCGCTCGTCTAGCTGCTGTCGCTTGCAGAGCGCCTGGATTACCCGCTCCATCCAGAGAGCTAAGTCTTTGGAGCTAGCCGCCGACGGCTGGTCGACGGGTAATCTGCCAAGCGGTCCACAGAGCCGGTAAGTCGCTGGAAATCGGTCAGTTTTTTCTTGTCGCCCCCGGCGATTTGTCTCAGCGTTCGCGCAACGGATGATGAGACAGCCCATATGGACATGCGCGCGATACCTGCGAGCAAGGTCTGCCTGACGACGAGAAACGTCCTCCTGGCAGAATTGCTCAAACCCTTTCTCGAAGAACGCCACGGCATCGAGCTCAGCTGCGCCCGCGAGCTGGAAGCGGCCGGCGAGACCAGCCTGGTGCTGGTCGATCTCGGCAGCGTGCCCGAGGCGCCATTGGAGCGCTGGCTGGAAAGCCTGGCGCCGGCGGTCACCGTGGCCTTTCTCAACGCCAGCCTCGAACAGGCCCTGCCCTGGGTCGAGCGCTTTCCCGCCATCCAGGGCGTGTTCGCCCCCCAGGCCAGCCGCGACCAGCTGCTGCAGGGGCTGGGCGCACTGCTGGCCGGCGAGGACTGGCTGCCCCGCGCCATCCTGGCCCACCTGCTGCGGCGCTCCCGCGAACGCCCCAGCATCGCCGCCGACGGCCTGACCCGGCGCGAGCGGGAGATCCTCCGGCTGGTCGGGCGCGGGCTGTCCAACGCCGCCATCGGCGAGGCGCTGTGCCTGAGCACCCACACGGTCAAGAGCCACATGCACAACCTGCTGCGCAAGACCGGCGCGGCCAATCGCGCCGAGGCGGCGCTGCGCTTCCATGCCGGGCAGGACCTGCCGGGATGAAGGCGGCCTGGCTGCTGCTCGGCCTGCTGCTGGCAGGACCGCTGCGGGCCGAGAGCGAGCTGATCCAGGGACTGCTGGTGGACAACACCATCTCTCGCTTCGGCCACGACTTCTATCGCCACTTCGCCGATCGCCTGACCGATACCACCGACCTGGACTTCAACCTGGTGGTGCGCGAACGGCCCTCGGCGCGCTGGGGCAGCCTGGTCTGGGTCGAGTACGAGCAGCGGCTGCTCTACCGGCAGTTCATTCCGCCGAACAACAGCGAACTCAAGGATGCCGCCTACGCCGCGGCGGACCAGGTCCACGAGGGCATCACCCGCCGGCGCCTGGAAAATCTGCTGCAGGACACTTTCGACATGGATAAGGACGAGTTATGAACGCGCACGCCTGGAAGGCCCTGCCCCTACTCTGCACTCTGGGCGTCGCCCCGGCCATGGCGACCGAGCTGGTCTACTCGCCGGTGAATCCGTCCTTTGGCGGCAATCCGCTCAATGGCACCTACCTGCTGAACAACGCCACCGCCCAGGATCGCCACAAGGATCCCGACCTGCGCAGCAGCGCCAGCAGCCAGTCGCCCCTGGAACGCTTCACCAGCCAGCTGGAATCGCGGCTGCTGTCCCAGGTGCTGACCGATATCAAGGATGGCAACTCGGGCACGCTCTCCACCGACCAGTTCATCGTCAACATCCTCGACGATTCCGGCAACCTGACCGTGCAGATCACCGACCGCGGGACCGGGGAGATTTCGGAAATCTCCGTCAACGGCTTCAACCAACCCTGAGCACGGATGCCTGCCATGAACGCCTTTTCCCTGGCGGCGGCCCTGACCGCCGCCCTCGTCCTGACCGGCTGCGTGCGCGACCCCATGCCCGCCGAACAGAACGCCGCCCCGACCCTGACGCCGCGCGCCTCCACCTACTATGACCTGCTGGCGCTGCCGCCGCCCAAGGGCCCGCTGGTGGCCGCCGTCTACGGCTTCCGCGACCAGACCGGGCAGTACAAGCCCAATCCGGCCAGCTCCTTTTCCACCGCCGTGACCCAGGGCGCCGGCAGCATGCTGGTGGACGCCCTGCAGGCCAGTGGCTGGTTCGTGGTGCTCGAACGCGAGGGCCTGCAGAATCTGCTGACCGAACGCAAGATCATCCGTGCCACCCAGAACAAGCCGGACCTGCCGGAGAATCTGCAGCAGGCGCTGCCCTCACTGCAGGCGGCCAACCTGCTGCTCGAAGGCGGCGTAGTGGCCTACGACACCAACGTCCGCAGCGGCGGCGAAGGGGCGCGCTACCTGGGCATCGGCCTGTCCGAGGAGTACCGGGTGGATCAGGTCACGGTCAATCTGCGTGCCATCGACACCCGCAGCGGTCGGGTGCTGGCCAATGTCATGACCTCCAAGACCATCTACTCCATCGGCCGCCAGGCCGGGGTCTTCAAGTTCATCGAATTCAAGAAGCTGCTCGAAGCCGAGTCCGGCTACACCACCAACGAGCCGGCGCAGCTGTGCGTGCTCTCGGCCATCGAGGCGGCGGTCGCCCATCTGGTCGCCCAGGGCGTGGAGCGGCGCCTGTGGCTGGTGGCCGATGGTCGCGATCCGCGCGATCCGGCGCTGACCAAGTACCTGGAGCCGACCCGGCGCTAGGGATTAAGCCGTCGGCCCCGCGGGATTCGCTCCCTGGAGCGATAGCGATGGGCCAGGCGGCTCCGGACAATGCCAGGCGGAGAATCTTAGGCAATGACGGTGACAGAGATGCGCAGCCCAACCCGCGGCCTGGCCGTGGTCCTCGCCCTGGCACTCGGCCTGGACACCCTGGCGTCGGCCGCCGATCTCATGGAGACCGGCGACCTGGGTCAGGCGCCGGCGGCCGGGCGCGACGCCGTCATCCGCCACCTCGGCGCAGGCAACCAGGCGCTCATCGACCAGCGCGGCACCGCGCTGCGCGCTCAGGTGGCCCAGAGCGGCGCCGCCCAGGAAGCCCGCATCCTGCAGGACGGCACAGAACTGAGTGCGGTCATCCTCCAGGGCGGCTACGGCAACGTCGCACGCATCGAGCAGGTCGGCAGCGGCAACCAGGCCGACATCCTGCAACTCGGCGTCCAGGGCAACGCCCGCATCGAACAGCACGGCTCGGGCCTGTCCAGCCGCATCGTCCAGTACGGAAGCAACCAGAACACGGTGGTACGTCAGTACCGCTGATGGCACTCATGGAGATCAGACAGATGTTTCTACTCAGGCCCCTGGCCACCCTGACGCTGGCCCTCGTGGCCGCCAACGTCCTCGCCCAGAACAGCACCGCCACCGTCCAGCAGGACGGCAACAGCGGCACCCTCACCCTGGACCAGAGCGGCGCCGGCAACAGCGCGGCCCTCTATCAGCTGCAGGGCGAAGGCAACGCGATCAGCGTGGTCCAGACCGGCGCCAGCAGCGCCACCATCACCCAGGGCGGCGACATCTATGGCTACGCCCAGGGCAACGTGGCGAACCTGCGCCAGGAAGGCGGCAGCAGCGTCCATACCCTGGCCCAGGACGGCTTCGGCAACCAGGCCACCATCAGCTCCGTGGGCAGCAACAGCGGCACCCTGGTCCAGTCGGCCTCCAGCGCCCAGCTGACCCTGGAGCAGAACGGCGACAACAACCAGGTGCGCGTCGATCAGAGCGGCGATGCCGTAACGGCGACCCTTGCCCAGTCCGGCACCGACAACCGCATCGACCTGACCCAGCAGGGCTACTCGGTCGATACCGTGGAACTGACCCAGCGTGGCCAGGCCAACGTCGCCACGGTGCTCTCCTCCGGCAAGTTCAACGAACTGACCTTTACCCAGGACGGCAATCGCAACACCCTGAACGTCGACCAGGCCGGCCGTGGCAACCGCTTCAGCGGCAGCTCCACCGGCGACGACAACCTGGCCAGCGTCACCGTCCAGGGCGACAGCAACCAGACCAGCATCGTCCAGAGCGGCAACGGCAACGAGGCGCGCCTCGACGTCACCAGCGCCATCAGCACGGCCAGCGTCAGCCAGGTCGGCGACAGCAACCGCGCGAGCATCCTGCAGACCTCGGCCAACTTCAACGGCTTCAACGACAGCGCGCGGATCTCGCAGAGCGGCTTCGGCAACAGCGCCACCATCAACCAGCGGTGACGCGCGCCGCCTGGCTGCTCGCGGCCCTCCTGCCCCTGGCGGGCGGCGCCGCGGCCAGCGCCCGCCTGGAGTTGCAGCCGCAACCGGCGGGCGCTCAGGTACAGCTGTGCTTTACCGGCGAAGACACGCCCCTGAGCTACGAACTCATCATCGAATTGCACGGCCCGGGGGGCGTCGCCCGCACCCGTCAGGCCGGCGCGGCCAGGGGTGACGGCTGCCCGGTCACCACGCGCCTGGGCGCCGCACCGGGCAGTCTGATCGAGGCGACGCTGAGTTGGCAGCGGCAGGGACAGGCGCAGCCCGTCATCGAGCGACGCTTGCAGCTGTAGCCCAACGCAGAGGTTCCACGTGGAACCTGGGCTACAGGGTCAGCGGCAATTCCAGCGGGGTCTGCTGCCGCGCCGCCAGGCGCTGCTGGAATTCGGCCGGATCATGGATCAGCACGTCCTGGCCGGCAAAGGCCTGGGCGGCGATCAGTCGTGACAGCCAGAAGCGCACGCAGGCGACGCGCAGCAGCACCGGCCACAGCTCGGCTTCGCGCGGCGTGAAGTGGCGATCGGCGGCATAGGCCGCCAGCAGCGCCCGGGCCCGCGGCAGGTCCAGCGCGCCGCTCTCGGTGGAGCACCAGTCGTTCACCGTGATGGCGAGGTCATAGAGCATCCAGCCGGAACTGGCGTTGTAGAAGTCGATGACGCCCGACAGCCGGGGGCCGTCGAACATCACGTTGTCGCGGAACAGATCGCCGTGCAGATTGGCTTCGGGCAACGGCGGCTGCTCGCTCAGCAGCTCGCGGATCTCCCCCAGGGTGCGCTCCAGCAGCGGCCGGGCCGTAGCATCCAGGCCCGGCGCCAGGCGCTCGCCTTCGGCCAGCATCCAGGCCAGGCCGCGATCACTGGCGCGCGCGATGCGGCGCTCGCCGGCGGTGGCCCGGTGCAGATGGCCCAGCAGGTGGCCGACTTCGCCGCAATGATGGGGATTGGGCGCACGCTCGTGGCGGCCGGCCAGGCGCGGTTGCAGCAGCGCCGGCTTGCCGGCCAGCTGGCGCAGGGCCTGGCCATCCTGGGTGCGCACCGCATAGGGCACCGGCAGGTCGGCGTCGTGGAGGACGTCGAGCAGTTCGATGAAGAACGGCATCTCCGCCACCGGACCGCGCTCCACCAGGGTCAGGACGAATTCGCCGCCTTCCAGGCTGATGAAGTAGTTGGTGTTTTCCGAGCCCTCGGCGATGCCTCGGAAATCCCGCAGCCGGCCCAGGCCATAGGGCGCGAGAAAGGCTTCGAGGGTGGGACGATCGAGGGGCGTGAAGACGGACATGACAGGGCCTGGCGGAGGAATGTGCGAGCGGCGCGCAGTTTACCGGTCCAGGCGCCTTGCGCCTACCAGCTGAACAGGCGCCAGCTGGGAACGTGCAGGGTCGGCTTGTCGTTGGCGGCGGTGCTGCTGCCATCGGCGGGCACCAGCTCGTAGGGCGCGCCATGCTTGGGGATGACCCGGGTGGATTGCAGCACCCCGCGGATGCGCGTCTCCTCGATGGTCTGGTCGCCAGCCTGGTAGCGGATCACCTTGATCTCGTCAGGCAGGGGCTTTTCCCCCGGTGGCAGCGGTTCCGCGGCCTGGACCAGCGGCGCCAGCAGCAACGCGGCGAAGAGGAAGCGACGAGCACCCATGGTAACCTTTGACCTTTTGAACGGAGCGAGTGGTCGATTCTAGGCTCTGTACGAAAAGTCGTCGAGCGAAGGTCAGGCGAGGCGAAAAAGACTGAGGAAGCGGAGTTTATGAGTGGTAAATGAGCATTCCGAAGGCTTTTTCAACGAAGCATCACCGAGCGCAGACACCTTTCGTACAGAGCCTAGAACCCGGTTTTGCAGTCGTCGAGACTAGCCGGACAGACGCCGCACACGCCACGACAAAGGTCCAGACCATGAGCCACGCCCCTCTCGTCCTGGTGGACGGTTCCTCCTATCTCTATCGCGCCTTCCATGCCCTGCCGCCGCTGATGACCTCCACCGGCAAGCCGACCGGCGCGGTGAAGGGCGTGCTCAACATGCTGCTCTCGCTGCGCCGCCAGTATCCGGACAGCCTCTTCGCGGTGGTCTTCGACGCCAAGGGCCCGACCTTCCGCGACGAACTCTTCGCCGACTACAAGGCCCAGCGCCCGGCCATGCCCGACGACCTGCGCGGCCAGGTCGAGCCGCTGCACGCCTGCATCCGCGCCCTGGGTCTGCCGCTGCTGGCCGTCGAAGGGGTGGAAGCCGACGACGTCATCGGCACCCTCGCCCGTCATTGCGCCAGCGCCGAGCGCCCGGTGGTGATCTCCACCGGCGACAAGGACATGGCCCAGCTGGTCTGCCCCTATGTCACCCTGGTCAACACCATGAGCGGCAGCGTGCTGGACGTGGAAGGGGTCAGGACCAAGTTCGGCGTGGGCCCCGAGCTGATCATCGACTACCTGGCGCTGATGGGCGACAAGATCGACAACATCCCCGGGGTACCCGGGGTGGGCGAGAAGACCGCCGCCGGCCTGCTCAACGGCATCGGCGGTGGACTGGATACCCTCTACGCCAACCTCGACGCCGTGGCCGCCCTGCCCCTGCGCGGCGCCAAGTCGCTGGCCGCCAAGCTGGACCAGCATCGCGAGCAGGCCTATCTGTCCTACCAGCTGGCGACCATCAAGCTGGACGTGCCGCTGGAACTGACCTTCGACGAGCTCAAGGTCGGCGAGCCCCATGTGGAAGCCCTGATGGCGCTCTACCAGGAACTGGAATTCAAGTCCTGGCTGGATGACCTGATCCGTGACACCAAGCGCCAGGGCGCGCCCCTGCCGCTGGCCGAGGATGCCGCCACCACCCAGGTGGAAACCCACTACGACACCGTGCTGGAACAGGCCGACTTCGACGCCTGGCTGGCGCGGCTGCAGGCCGCCGACCGCTTCGCCTTCGACACCGAGACCACCAGCGTCGATGCCCAGCGCGCCGAGCTGGTGGGGTTGTCCTTTGCCGTGGCGCCGGGCCAGGCCGCCTATGTGCCGCTGGCCCACAGCTACATGGGCGCTCCGACCCAGCTCGCGCTGGAGCCGGTGCTGGCCGCGCTCAAGCCGCTGCTGGAAGACCCGGCCAAGCTCAAGGTCATGCAGCACGGCAAGTACGACCTCAATGTGCTGACCCGCTACGGCATCACGATCCAGGGCATCGCCTTCGACACCATGCTCGAATCCTATGTGCTGGACGCCACCGCCACCCGTCACGACATGGACAGCCTGGCGCTCAAGTACCTGGGCCACAGCACCATCCGCTTCGAGGACATCGCCGGCAAGGGCGCCAAGCAGCTGACCTTCGACCAGATCGCCATCGAGCAGGCCGGGCCCTATGCCGCCGAGGATGCCGACGTCACCCTGCGCCTGCACGAGACGCTCTGGCCCAGGCTGGAAGCCATCCCCGGCCTGGCTGGGGTCCTGCGCGACATCGAGATGCCGCTGGTGCCGCCGCTGGCGCGCATCGAGCGCAACGGCGCCCTGGTGGATTCGGCGCTGCTCGGGGTGCAGAGCCGCGAGCTGGGCGAGAAGATGATCGCCCTGGAAAAGGAGGCCTATGAACTGGCCGGCCAGGAATTCAACCTGGGTTCGCCCAAGCAGCTGGGCGAGATCCTCTTCGTCAAGCTGGGCCTGCCGGTGGTCAGCAAGACCGCCTCCGGCCAACCTTCCACCGCCGAGGCGGTGCTGCAGGAACTGGCCGACCAGGACTTCCCGCTGCCCAAGGTGCTGATGCAGTACCGGCAGATGAGCAAGCTCAAGAGCACCTATACCGACAAGCTGCCGCAGCAGATCAATCCGCGTACCGGCCGTATCCATACCAGCTACCACCAGGCGGTGACGGCGACCGGCCGGCTGTCTTCCAGCGACCCGAATCTGCAGAACATCCCGATCCGCACCGCCGAGGGCCGGCGCATTCGCCAGGCCTTCGTCGCACCGAAAGGCTATCGCCTGTTGGCGGCGGACTATTCGCAGATCGAGTTGCGCATCATGGCCCACCTGGCCCAGGACGAAGGCCTGCTGCACGCCTTCCAGAACGACCTGGACGTGCACCGCGCCACCGCCGCCGAGGTGATGGGTGTGCCGCTGGAAGAGGTCAGCCACGAGGATCGCCGCCGCGCCAAGGCCATCAACTTCGGCCTGATCTACGGCATGAGCGCCTTCGGCCTGGCCAAGCAGATCGGCGTCGGCCGGGCCGAGGCCCAGGCCTATATCGATCGCTATTTCCAGCGCTATCCCGGCGTGCTGGCCTACATGGAGCGTACCCGCGCCCAGGTGGTGGACCAGGGCTACGTGGAGACCCTCTATGGCCGCCGGCTGTACCTGCCGGACATCCACTCCAAGAACCAGGGTCTGCGTCGCGCCGCCGAGCGGGCGGCGATCAACGCGCCCATGCAGGGCACCGCTGCGGACATCATCAAGCGCGCCATGATCGCGGTGGATGGCTGGCTGCAGTCGACCCCGGAGCTGGATGCCCGGGTGATCCTGCAGGTACACGACGAACTGGTGCTGGAGGTCCGCGAAGACCAGTTGGAGCGCCTGCGCGAAGGCCTGCTACCGCTGATGAGCGGTGCCGGCGAGCTGGACGTGCCGCTGCTGGTGGAATCGGGGGTGGGTGGCAATTGGGACGAGGCGCACTGAAGGGCGTCGGAGGTTAGGATCGTTGGGCTTCGCAGGCTCAGCCCAACCTACGGGTCCTGCCATCCTCGGTCGCGTGGAAAACGGCGTAGCCTTTTCCACTGTCCTGCTGGACTCCTGAGTCTCGACGCCCTGGGTCTCGCTGCGAGATGCTTATGGCTTACTGTCACTCGCCTTCAATAGCGAGGCGTTATGCCGCGTTCCAGGGATTGACGATGCTGAGACCCGCGGCGAGGTAAAGCGCCTCGTCCCGGGTGGCGACCTTGAATTTGCTGACCGCTGCAATCGCGCCTATGTAGGAATCAGGCAAGGGAAAGCCACGGCCACGCTGGCGAGCTTGTGCGGCCAGGTCGGCATAGCGGCGGGCAGCAGCCAGATCAAAACTCAGAATCCGGCTCTCATAGAGCTGGATCAAGGCGTCTACCCCTTGCTGCAACAGGTCGCGCCGACGGCTATCGGGCAGGCAGGCGATACCATATTGCAATTCGGCAACGGTGACCGTCGAGAGATACAGGGTGATCGGTGCCTGGCGATCCAGCCACGCGATGACCTAGGGCGAGGGAGTTGGTCTCATCGTCTCGGAAACGACGTTGGTATCGAGCAGAATCACTCGAATGACATCGGCTCATGGGGGCGACGATCACGCGTACCCTCGAGGAAAGCCTGCTCTTCGTCAGTGATCCCGGATTGGCGCCAGATAGCGGCCATGGCCTCTCCCATTGGCGTCTCGGTTGGCAAAAGCAAGGCTTGGCGAAGGATGAGTCTGACCTCGGCCTCCATGCTCCGCCCGTGCCGAGCCGCCTGAGCGCGAAGCGCGCGATCGACTTCTTCCGGTAGTCCGCGGATGGTCAATTGAGCCATTGCATGCACTCCAAGAATTTGCCTGCATAGCACTCATGCTAGTTCGCCGCCTGCCCGAGGGCAAGGTCGTCAGCTGCTTGGCGTGCCAAACGACCTAGCCTTTTCCACTGGGAAACTGGTCGCCGAGAGTGCCCTCACCTCAGCCCTCTCCCTGAGGGAGAGGGGGTGGTTTCGGAGTGTGCTGAAGCCTCAGCGCACCACGCCTTCCTCGCGCAATACCTTGAAGATGGCGGCGGCTGCCGCTTCCGGAGTCAGGTCCTTGAGGACCTGGCCACCATCGCCGGAGGCCTTGGCCGTGGCGGCCTTGAAGCGGTCGGCGGCGGTCTTGGCCTTGATCACCTTGAGGCGCTTGGGGCGCGCCTTGGCCGGTTGCAATTCGCCGTTTTCGAACAGGCTGTCCTGCATCACCTCGATGGTCTCCACCTGCAGCTCGCCACGCCGGGCCGGGCCGAAGGCGCTTTGCCGCGGCGCCGGGGCGGCGCTGTCGACACTGGCGACAAAGGGCAGCCGTACCCGTAGCCGACGGCGCTGGCCACGCGGCAGGGCCTGGAGTACGGTCGCCTGGCCACCTTCCACGGCTTCCACCGCGGCAAGGCCGACCACCAGCGGCCAGCCAAGGGTCTCGGCCAGCAGATAGGGCAGCAGACCCGAACCCTCGCCGGTTTCCGCCTGGCTGCCGGTCAGCACCAGGCCGGCGCCGACCTCGCGCAGGGTCTCACCGAGGGCTGGCAGGGCATCGGCGCCCGCCGGTTGTTCCAGTACGTGCAGGGCCGGCACGCCCATGCCCAGATAGCCGCGCAGGGCCTCTTCGGCGGGATCACCGGCGTGCAGGACGCGCAGCTTGTCGCCGACCAGGCGCAGGCCCAGTTCCACCGCGCGGGCATCCTGTTCCGCCCGCCGGGCACGCTCGGAAGTGGGATGGGCGCCAACGGACACCAGGGCCACGACCTTGACGCCGTCCAGCGACGGCAGCTTCTGCTCAGGCGACATCCTGCAACTCCCCTGCCCGCTGTTGTTCGACCAGCCGCGCCAGGGCGGCCAGGATGGCGTCACCGTTGCCGATCACTGACAGATCCGCGCGCTTGACCATGTCGCAACCCGGATTGGTGTTGATGGCGATGACCTTGTCGCAACTGGCGATGCCCTGCAGGTGCTGCACGGCGCCGGAAATACCCACCGCCAGATAGACCCGGGCGGTGACCCAGGTCCCGGTGGCGCCGACCTGGCGGTTGCGCGGCATATGGCCGTCGTCCACCGCCACCCGCGAGGCGCCCTCGGTGGCGCCCAGCAGCGCGGCGGTGCTGTGGAAGAGATCCCAGTCGCGGATGCCGTTGCCACCGGAGAGGATGAATTCGGCCTCGGCCAGGGGAATCTGCATGGGATCGACAGCGACCGGACCGAGGTCCTCGATGCGTGGCAGGTGGCGGGCGATGTTGCCCGCCAGTTGCACGGGCAGAACTTCGTGACGGGTCTCGCCGACCGGCTCCGCGCACTCCGGCAGAGCCAGGACCAGCCGCGGCAGCGGCTGCTGCAGATCCTGGCGACCGGCACCGGCGCGGCCGGTGACCAGGCCATCCTTGACCTGCCAGACACGGGTGGCCGGCCGCTCATGCAAGGCGGCGCCCAGGCGGCGGCCCAGTTCGCCGCCACCGCTGCGGCTGTCGGGCAGCAGCCAGTGACGCGGCTGCAGTTCGTTGTCTACCGCACGCAGCGCCAGCACCCGCTGTTCGGGGGCATAGCCCTGGAATTGCTCGCCGTCCAGATGCAGCAGGCGATCCACCCCGGCGGTATCGAAGGCGGTTTCCTTGACCTCGCCAAAGACCACCGCCAGCACGGCGCCCTCGGCGCCAGCCAGTTGCCGGGCCAGGCCCAGCAGGTCACGGTCATGGGCGGTCAGGCGACCACTGACCAGGTCCGGCACCACGGCGATGTAGAAGGCCGGCTCGGCGATCCGGTGCAGCGGCAGCTGTTCTTCCACCGCCTGGGCGGCGCCACGGCGACCGCCGCCCTGCTGGGCGCCACTGCGGTTGATCCGCTTGACGCCCTGGGGGCCAAGGAAACCGACAGCCGCGGCGTGGGGATTCTTGCGGACCAGGCCGTTGGGCCCCATCCAGCGGCTTTCGGCATCGGCGCTGCTGGCGATGCTCCCATGCAGCGGATGCAGACGGTTGCGCGCGATCCACTCGCGGCGCGGGTCGCGACGAATGATGCTCATGCTGGGCGCTCCGTTTGGAAATGGCAGGTGAGGTGCGTGGTGGGCCCCTCACCCCAGCCCTCTCCCCTCAGGGGAGAGGGGGTAAAAGAAAAAAGCGGCAGGCCTGCCAGATGGCTTCTCCCGGTGCTACAGGCGAACGCCAGAACTGGCCGGACACCGGTAGCCATCCCCTCTCCCCTCGGGGAGAGGGCTAGGGTGAGGGGACTACCAAACCCACTCACGACAGCGCCTCCGCGACCGGCCGCCGTGCGGCGGCCGGCTTGCTGTCCACCGGCGCCTCGACGATGGCTTCGGCCACCAGCTCGGCGATGTCCTTGATCTCCGGGCGCGGGGCGACCACGCCTTCCAGCATCAGGGTGCACTGGGGGCAGCCCACGGCCACCAGCTCGGCGCCGGTTTCCTGGATGTCGGCCATGCGCATGTCGGGAATCCGCTGCTTGCCGGGGATGTCGGTGATCGGCGCGCCGCCGCCACCGCCGCAGCAACGCGAACGGAAGCCGGAACGCTCCATCTCCTTGACCGCGATGCCCAGCGCCTTGAGCACCGCGCGCGGCGCCTCGTACTCGCCGTTGTAGCGGCCCAGGTAGCAGGGATCGTGATAGGTGATGGTGGCGCCCTGCTCGGCCAGGGCGTGCTGGCCCAGGTGCAGGGTGCCGCGGCTGAGCAGGGTCTCGATGAAGGTGCTGTGGTGCTGCACCTGGTAGTGGCCACCCAGTTCGCCGTATTCGTTCTTGAGCATGTGGAAGCTGTGGGGATCGCAGGAGACGATGGTCTGGAAGCGATACTTGCCCAGGGTCTCGATGTTGCGCCTGGCCAGCTGCTGGAAGGTCGCCTCGTCGCCCAGACGACGGGCCACGTCACCGCTGTCGCGTTCTTCCAGACCGAGCACGGCGAAGTCCACCTTGGCCGCCTTGAGCACCTTGACGAAGGCGCGCAGGGTGCGCTGGTTGCGCATGTCGAAGGCGCCGTCGCCGACCCAGAACAGCACCTCGGCCTGGCCCTTGTCCTGCATCAGCGGCAGGTCCAGGTCGGCGGCCCAGTTCAGGCGGCCACCAGGGGCGAAGCCGCCGGGGTTGTCGGTGGCGATGAGATTTTCCAGCACCTCGGCGCCCTTGTTCGGCGTCTCGCCGCGTTCCAGGGTCAGGTGCCGGCGCATGTCGACGATGGCATCGACGTGCTCGATCATCATCGGGCACTCCTCGACGCAGGCGCGGCAGGTGGTGCAGGACCAGAGGGTCTCGGCATCCACCAGGGCCTTGCCCTGACGCGCGACGATGGGCAGGTGCGGACCACCGGCGTGCTCGCCGACCGGCTGGCCGGGATAGGGCGAGCCGAAGTAGCGGGCATCGCTGCCACCCTTGAGGCCGACCACCATGTCCTGGATCAGCTTCTTGGGGTTGAGCGGCTGGCCGGCGGCGAAGGCCGGGCACATGGCCTCGCAACGACCGCACTGGACGCAGGCGTCGAAGCCGAGCAGCTGGTTCCAGGTGAAGTCGGCGGGCTTTTCCACGCCCAGCGGCGCCTTGGGATCGTGCAGGTCCAGCGCCTTGAGGCCGCTGGAGCGGGAGGCGCTGGCGTTGTGCGGGGTGCTGAAGCGCTCGGCGCGACGGTGCCAGGCCAGGTGCAGGGCGCCGGCGAAGGCGTGCTTGATGGGACCGCCCCAGGTCATGCCGAGGAACAGCTCGGACACGCCCCAGGCCACACCGACCGCCAGCACCGCGGCCAGAATCCAGCCCCCGAAGTCCGGCGGCAGGATGCCGGCGACCGGCAGGGTGGCGATGAAGAAGCTCGCGGCAAAGGCCAGCAGGCTCTTGGGCAGGCGCATCCAGGGGCCCTTGGACAGCCGCGCCGGCGGGTTGCGGCGACGCTTGGCGACGAACAGGGCACCGGTGAACATGCAGGCGGTGGCCGCCAGCAGCGCCCAGCCGAGGATGCGGCTGTGCAGGCCGAAGCCGTGCACCAGGATGGCCAGCAGCGCCGCCAGGACGAAACCGCCCGCGGTGGCCACGTGGGTCTTGGAAATGTACTTGTCGCGGTCGACCACGTGGTGCAGATCCACCAGGTAGCGCCGCGGCATCTTCAGCAGCCCGCCCAGCCAGTCGACCTCGGCCGGACGCCCCTGTCGCCAGAGGCTGAAGCGGCGCACGGCACCGATCACGGTGAGGGCCAGGGCGGCGAAGAGCAGGATGGGGAGGATGGTACTGAGCATTGCGGGTCTCCCTACGGGACCTCGGGTGGCAGCGGAACACCCCCTCTCCCTGGGGAGAAAGCCTAGAGGGGGAGCCCACGTTCACGCCAAGGCGTCAGCGAGGCCCCTCACCCCCGCCCTCTCCCTCAGGGAGAGGGGGCTGTCCGTGCCGACCGGACGTTGCGAACCCTCACGGGGCGTGTCTTAGAAGTCCTTGCACAGGCGCAGGGCGTCGTAGATGGCGGCGTGGGTATTGCGCTGGGCCACGCAGTCGCCGATCCGGTAGAGCAGGTAGCCATTGCCGGTCTCGCCGAGCGCTGGCTGCGGTTCGATGGCGAACAGCGCCTCGATGTCCATCTGGCCCTTGTTGCGCGAGTCTTCCTTGAGGGCGTAGTAGAGCCCCTCGTCCGGGCGTACGCCGTTCTCGATGACGATCTGGTCGACCACGCGCTCCTCGCGGGCGCCGGTGTATTCGTTCTCCAGTACCGCGATCTTCTTGTCGCCCTCGGCGTAGACCTTTTCCAGCATCAGGTCGCCGGTCATGATCACTTCCTTGGGATAGAGGCTGCGGTAGTAGGTCGGGAAGGTGGTCCCACCGATGGCCACGCCCGGCTTGATGTCGTCGGTGACGATCTCGACCTGGGCGCCCTTGTCGGCCAGGTAGTCGGCCACCGACATGCCGGTGAATTCGCAGATGGTGTCGTACACCAGCACGTTCTTGCCCGGCTCGACCTTGCCCGAGAGGATGTCCCAGCTGCTGACGACCAGGCCGTCGGCGGCGTGCCAGTGGTCGACCTGCTCCAGGAAGGGATGGCCGCCGTTGGCCAGGATGACGATGTCCGGGCGCAGGTCGAGGATGGTCGCCGGATCGGCAGCGGTGCCCAGGCGCAGGTCGATGCCCAGGCGCGTCAGCTCCAGCTGGTACCAGCGGGTGATGCCGGCGATCTGGTCGCGCTGCGGGGCGCGGGAGGCCAGGGTGATCTGGCCGCCGAGTTGCTCCTGCTTCTCGAACAGGGTGACGTCATGGCCACGCTCGGCGGAGACGCGCGCGGCTTCCATGCCGGCCGGACCGCCGCCGACGATGACCACCTTGCGCTTGGGCCCGGTGGACTTCTCGATGATGTGCGGCAGGCCCATGTATTCGCGGCTGGTGGCGGCGTTCTGGATGCACAGTACGTCCAGGCCGTTGTACTGACGGTCGATGCAGTAGTTGGCGCCGACGCACTGACGGATCTGGTCGATCTGGCCCATCTTGATCTTGGTGATCAGGTGCGGATCGGCGATGTGGGCGCGGGTCATGCCGACCATGTCGACGTAACCGCCCTCCAGGATGCGGGTGGCCTGGTTCGGGTCCTTGATGTTCTGGGCGTGCAGCACCGGCACGTTGACCACTTCCTTGATGCCCGCCGCCAGGTGCAGGAAGGGCTCCGGCGGATAGGTCATGTTGGGGATGACGTTGGCCAGGGTGTTGTGGGTGTCGCAACCCGAGCCAACCACGCCGATGAAGTCGAGCATGCCGGTGTCGCTGTAGTACTTGGCGATCTGCTTCATGTCGTCGTGGGACAGACCGTCCGGGTGGAATTCGTCGCCGGTGATGCGCATGCCGACGCAGAAGTCGTCACCGACCTCGGCGCGCACGGCCTTGAGCACCTCCATGCCGAATCTCATGCGGTTCTCGAAGCTGCCGCCCCATTCGTCGGTGCGCTTGTTGACCCGCGGCGACCAGAACTGGTCGATCATGTGCTGGTGCACGGCGGACAGCTCGACGCCGTCCAGGCCACCGGCCTTGGCCCGGCGCGCGGCCTGGGCGAAGTTGCCGATCACCCGCCAGATCTCTTCCGGCTCGATGGTCTTGCAGGTGGCGCGGTGCACGGGCTCGCGGATGCCCGACGGCGACATCAGGGTCGGCCAGTGGCCGCCGTCCCAGCGCGAGCGGCGCCCCATGTGGGTGATCTGAATCATGATCTTGGCGCCGTGCTTGTGCATGGCATCGGCCAGATTCTGGAAGTGCGGAATGATGCGGTCGGTGGAGAGGTTGACCGAACTCCACCAGTGCTGCGGGCTGTCGATGGCGACCACCGAGGAACCCCCGCAGATGGCCAGGCCGATGCCGCCCTTGGCCTTCTCTTCGTAATACTTGACGTATCTCTCGGTGGTCATGCCGCCGTCGGTGGCATAGACCTCGGCGTGGGCCGTGGAGAGTACACGGTTGCGGATGGTGAGCTTGCCGATCTGGATCGGCTGGAACATTGCTTCGAAGGCCATGACCTTCTCCTCGATCGGCTGGTGCGCGGTCTTGAGCCGCGCTCTTGCTCTGGGGTGTCGCTCGGGTGGCGGCGAGCGGGTCGGCGGCCACCCGGGGGCGCGGCGTTACTTCGGCCGGGTGACGAACAGGCCGTCGTCGTGGCCTTCTTCGGAACCGCTGTATTCCTGGACGGTGACGGTGCGGATGGCACTGCCCTTGGCGGCCAGGATCTGGTCGATGGCGCCGGAGAACCAGCCGGTGAACATGTAGTCCACCTTGCGATTGACCTTGCCGTAGACGTAGACGAAGGCGGAATGCTTGAGCTTGACCTCGGCGTAGCCGGTGTCCAGGTCGAGCTTCTGGGTCTCGAACAGCCCCCAACCGCGCTGCGACAGGCGCTTCATGTAGTGCTCGAACACCGCGGCGCCGTGGATGCCATGGCATTCGGCTTCCTTCTCGCACCAGTGCCAGGCGGACTTGTAGCCGGCCTTGTAGAGGATCTCGGCGTACTTGTCGGCGCCCAGGACTTCTTCGATGCCCATGTGGTTGTTGACGAAGAAGTGCCGGGGTACGTACAGCATCGGCAGGGCGTCGGTGGTCCAGACGCCGGTTTCGTCGTCGACCTGGATGGGCATTTCGGGGGCGTGGCTGGCCATGTGTGGAGCTCCGATTCGCTAATACGTATCTAAAAAAAGGTGTGGGTGAAAGCCTGTGGAGCCGTAGCGAGCGCGCCGCTGGCAAGGAGCCCCGCAGCGCCAGGTGAGAGCAGTACCGAGGTACGGCGAACCTGGCGCGAGGACGCGACGCCGCTAGCGGTGTGCGCAGTAGGCTCCAGAGGTATTCACTACTCGCCCCAGACTTCGCCGAGGATGCGCATCCAGTTCTCGCCCATGACCTTGCGCACGGTGCGCTCGGGCATGCCGCGCTTGAGCAGGGTCTCGGTCAGGTTGGGGAATTCGCCCACGGTGCGGATGCCCAGCGGGTTGACGATCTTGCCGAAGCTGGTCAGGCGACGGGCGTAGCCCTTGTCGTGGGTCAGCCACTCGAAGAAGTCATGGCCGTGGCCCTGGGTGAAGTCGGTGCCGATGCCGATGGCGTCTTCGCCCACCAGGTTCATCACGTACTCGATGGCTTCGGCGTAGTCGTCGATGGTCGAGTCGATGCCCTTGGCCAGGAAGGGGGCGAACATGGTCACGCCGACGAAGCCGCCGTGGTCGGCGATGAACTTGAGTTCCGCGTCCGACTTGTTGCGCGGATGCTCCTTCAGGCCGGACGGCAGGCAGTGGGAGTAGCAGACCGGCTTCTTGGATTCGAGGATGACCTCCTCGCTGGTCTTGGAGCCGACGTGGGAGAGGTCGCACATGATGCCGACGCGGTTCATCTCGGCGACGATCTCGCGACCGAAGCCGGACAGACCGCCGTCGCGCTCGTAGCAGCCGGTGCCCACCAGGTTCTGGGTGTTGTAGCACATCTGCACGATGCCCACGCCGAGCTGCTTGAAGATCTCGACGTAGCCGATCTGGTCTTCGAAGGCATGGGCGTTCTGGAAGCCGAACAGGATGCCGGTCTTGCCCTGGGCCTTGGCCTGGCGGATCTCGGCGGTGGTGCGCACCTGGACCACCAGATCGCTGCACTCGCGGATCAGCTTCTGGCTCGCCGCGATGTTGTTGACCGTCGCCTGGAAGCCCTCCCATACCGAGACGGTGCAGTTGGCGGCGGTCAGGCCACCCTTGCGCATGTCTTCGAAGAGTTCGCGGTTCCACTTGGCGATGATCAGCCCGTCGATGACGATGCTGTCGGCGTGGAGTTCGGTGGCATTCATGACAGGCTCCGGCGTTGGTCTCGCGCCGGAACGGGTGCCGGCGATTCGAGGCCAGCATAGCCCCGGGGTCCTGGCCGACCGGATGCAAAAACGACAGGGGTATCACCAGAAGCGTCAGTGACCGGGTCGGCCTACCCCGGCGGCAGGCCGGCGACCGCCACCGCAAGCTCCGGCGCCGACGACCGGTGCGGCCGGTCTTCCCGCGGACTCAGGCCGAAGCGCTGGCGGTAGCAGCGGGAGAAATAGGAGGCGGACTCGAAGCCGCAGGCCAGGGCGACGTCCAGCACGCTGGCCTCGCCCTGCTGCAGCAGCTGGCGCGCCCGGTCCAGGCGCAGTTGCAGATAGAAGGTGGATGGGGTGGTCTGCAGATGGAGGCGGAACAGCCGCTCCAGCTGGCGGCGGGTCACCTGGATGCCGGCGGCCAGTTCCAGGGTGCCCAGGGGCGTCTCGGTATGGCGCTCCATGCGCTCCACCACCCGGATCAGCTTGCGGTTGGCGATGCCGTAGCGCTGCGCCACCTGCAGCCGCTGGTGCTCGCGCGGCGGGCGGATGCGCCCGAGTACGAATTGCTCGGAGACCTGCACCGCCAGTGCGCTGCCGTGGCTGCGGCCGATCAGCTCCAGCAGCAGGTCGAGACTGGCGGTGCCGCCGGCGCAGGTGATGCGACCGCGGTCGATCTCGAACAGCTCGCCGGTCACTTCCAGTTGCGGCCAGGCTTCGCGAAAGGCCGCCACCGCCTCCCAGTGCAGGGTGATCCGGTGCCCGTCCAGCAGCCCGGCGCGGGCCAGCACCAGGGCACCGGTGTCGATGCCACCCAGGGGATGGCCGTGGCGGGCGACCTGGCGCAGCCAGCTGGCGAGGCCGTCGTCGTAATGGGCCAGGGGCTCGAAACCGGCCACCACGAACAGGGTGGTGCCCGGCTCCAGGGCGTCGAGGCCGCCGTCAACATTGACCGACATGCCGTTGCTGGCGGTCACCGCCGCGCCCTCGCGACCGAGGATGCGCCAGCCATAGCTGCCCGGACGAAAGCGATTGGCTACCCGCAGGGGTTCCAGGGTGGCGATGAAGCCCAGGGCGGAAAAGCCGGGCAACAGGAGAAAGGCAAAGGACTGCGGCATGGGTGGAGCGTCCCTGGTAACGATTGGCTTGTGCAAGCAAGAAGGTCGCCAGGGTGCAAATTCCGGTCGTCGGGCTGCACATGACCGCGGGGCGAGGCGCCTAGGGTAGAAGGCAACCGGCAGTCATCCCCGCCCGCCGCCCCAGGGAGTTCGCCATGCCCAACAAGACCCTTAGCACCACCCTCCTCGCCTGCGGCCTGCTGGCCGCCACCCTCGGCAGCGCCCGCGCCGCCGATCCCGACAGCTGCCAGACCGTGCGGATGGGCATTGTCGGCTGGACCGACGTAGTCGCCACCAGTGCCCTGGCCGAGGTCATGCTCGAAGGCCTCGGCTACGGCGTGAAGCCGACCACCGCCTCCCAGCAGATCATCATGGCGGCCATGGGTGACAAGAATCTGGACGTGTTCCTCGGCTACTGGCAGCCAACCATGCACCCGGTGGTGCAGCCCTTCGTCGACAAGGGCCAGGTCAAGGTGCTGACCCCGCCGCTGCTGGCCGATGCCCAGTCCACCTTTGCGGTACCCGAGTACGTTTACGAGGGAGGCCTGAAGACCTTTGCCGACATCGCCCGCTTCAAGGACAAGCTCGGCGGCAAGATCTACGGCATCGAGCCGGGCAGCGGCGCCAACCGTGGCACCGCCGAGATGATCAAGACCGACCGCTTCGGCCTCAAGGACTTCCAGCTGGTGGAGTCCAGCGAGGCGGGCATGCTCACCGCCGTGCGCCGCGCCGAGAAGCGCAAGGAGTGGATCGTGTTCTTCGGCTGGAAGCCGCACCCGATGAACCTGCAGATCAAGATGCGCTACCTGACCGGCAGCGAAGACGTCTTCGGCCCCAACGAAGGCCAGGCCACGGTCTCGGTGGTCACCACCGCCGACTATCCGCAGCGCTGCGCCAACGTCCAGCGCCTGCTCGGCAATCTGCACATGGACAGTACCGAGGTGAGTGCCGTGATGGCGCCCATCCTGGAGCGCACCGCGCCCAAGGACGCCGCCCGCGCCTGGCTCAAGGACCACCCGCAACGCCTCGACGCCTTTCTCCAGGGCGTGACCACCCGTACCGGCCAGCCCGCCGCTGCTCTCAAGCTCTGATCGCCCAAGGACAGACCCCATGAACACCGATGTCATCGTCACCTGCGCCCTGACCGGCGCCGGTGATACCGTAGGCCGCAATCCCCATGTCCCCGTTACCCCGGCGCAGATCGCCGCCGCCGCCCTGGAAGCGGCCCGCGCCGGCGCCACCGTGGTGCACGCCCATGTGCGCGACCCCGCCACCGGCAAGCCGAGTCGCGATGTGGCCCTCTATCGCGAGGTGGTCGAGCGCATCCGCGAGGCGGACGCCGAGATCGTCATCAACCTCACCGCCGGCATGGGCGGCGACCTGGAGATAGGGCCAGGCGAGACGCCCACCGACTTCGGGCCCGGCTCGGACCTGGTCGGCCCCCTTACCCGCCTGCTGCATGTCGAGGAATTGCGCCCGGACATCTGCACCCTGGATTGCGGCACCCTCAACTTCGGCGACGGCGACTTCATCTATGTGTCCACCCCCGCGCAACTGCGCGCCGGGGCCAGGCGCATCACCGAACTGGGGGTGAAGGCCGAGCTGGAGATCTTCGACACCGGCCACCTCTGGTTCGCCAAGCAGCTGCTCAAGGAGGGGCTGCTGAAGGATCCGCTGTTCCAGCTGTGCCTGGGCATTCCCTGGGGCGCGCCGGCCGATACCACCACCATGAAGGCCATGGTCGACAACCTGCCGGCGGGCGCCTGCTGGGCCGGCTTCGGCATCGGCCGAATGCAGATGCCCATGGCCGCCCAGGCCATGCTGCTGGGCGGCAACGTCCGCGTCGGCCTGGAAGACAATCTCTGGCTGGACCGCGGCGTCCACGCCACCAACGGCAGCCTGGTGGAGCGGGTCATCCAGATCATCGAGCGGCTGGGCGGACGTGCCCTGAGCCCGGCCGAAGGGCGGGACCGGATGCAGCTGGGAGGTGCCCGATGAGCGCCGTCTTCGCCGCTCTCGGCACCGGCGTGATCGGCGCCGGCTGGATCGCCCGCGCCCTGGCCCGGGGCCTGGATGTCCGCGCCTGGGATCCGGCGCCCGGCGCCGAGGCCGCCCTGCGCACCCGCCTGGCCAATGCCTGGCCGGCCCTGCAAGCCCAGGGCCTGGCACCCGGTGCCAGTCTGGAGCGCCTGAGTTTCCATACCGACCTGGACGCCGCAGTGGCCAACGCCGACGTCATCCAGGAAAGCGCCCCCGAACGCCTGGAGCTCAAGCGCGAACTGCATGCCCAGGTCAGTCGCGCGGCCCAGCCCGACGCCCTGATCTGCTCCAGCACCTCGGGCCTGCTGCCCAGCGACTTCTATGCCGAGGCGCTGCACCCCGAGCGCTGCCTGGTGGGCCATCCGTTCAATCCGGTCTATCTCCTGCCGCTGGTGGAGGTGGTGGGTGGCCGCCAGACCTCAGCGGCCAATCTGGAGCGCGCCGAAGGCTTCTATCGCGAGCTGGGCATGCGACCGCTGCGGGTGCGCAAGGAGGTGCCCGGCTTCATCGCCGATCGCCTGCTCGAAGCGCTCTGGCGCGAGGCCCTGCACCTGGTCAACGACGGCGTCGCCACCACCGGCGAGATCGACGACGCCATCCGCTATGGCGCCGGCCTGCGCTGGTCGTTCATGGGCACCTTCCTCACCTACACCCTGGCCGGCGGCCCGGCGGGCATGCGCCACTTCATGCAGCAATTCGGTCCGGCGCTGAAGCTGCCCTGGACCTACCTGGAAGCCCCGGAGCTGACCGACGGCCTGATCGACGCCGTGGTCAAGGGTACCCAGGCCCAGCAGGGGGACCTGGAACTGGCGGCGCTGGAGCGCTATCGCGACGACTGCCTGCTGGCGGTGCAGGCGGCCATCGCCGACTGCAAGACGCGCCACGGGATTCGGGACTAGGAGCGGTCATGATCATCCATCGCACCGCGGTCGCACCCGAGTGGGTCGACTACAACGGCCATCTGCGCGACGCCTACTACTTGCTGATCTTCAGCCACGCCAGCGACGCCCTGATGGACGCCATGGGCCTGGACGCCGCCGGCCGCGCCGCCAGCGGGCACTCGCTGTTCACCCTGGAGTGCCACCTCAACTTCCTCCATGAGGTGAAGGCGGACGCCCAGCTGGAGGTGCGGGTGAGATTCCTGGCGCTGGACGCCAAGCGCCTGCACCTGCACTTCGGCCTCCATCACCAGGGCCAGGCCGACCTGCTGGCCGCCTCCGAGCAGCTGCTGCTGCACGTCCACCTGGACGGCCCCCGCTCCGCGCCCTTCGCGCCACGGGTACACGACTGGCTAGCGACCCAGCTGGCGGCGCAGCGGGACACGCCCTGGCCGGAACATGTCGGACGGGTCATCGGCCTGCCTCCGCCCCGGCCATGAAGGCACCGTCGCTGTCAGCGGACATGGCCGCCTTCGTCGCGGCCAGCCAGGCCTTCGCCACCAGCGATCCGGACCTCCAGGCACAGCGCCAGGCCTATGCGCGGCTCTGCGCCGCCCTGGCGCCGGCTGACTACAGGGGCCTGGCGGTCAGCGATCACCGCGCCGGCGCCGTGCCGTTGCGGCTGGTGGCGCTGCGGGAGTCCGCCGCTGACCGCCCCGCCCTGCTCTATCTGCACGGCGGCGGCTGGATGCTCGGCGACCTGGATTCCCACGGCTTTCTCGCGGCACGGCTGGCGCGACGACTGGGACTGGCGGTGCTGCTGGTGGACTATCGCCTGGCGCCCGAACACCCCTATCCCGCCGCCCTGGACGATGCCTGCCAGGCCTGGGACTGGTTGCAGCGGGAAGCCTCGGCACTAGGGCTGGACTCGACCCGGCTGGCGGTGGCCGGCGACAGTGCCGGCGGCACCCTCGCTGCCGCCCTGTGCCTGGCGCTGCGACAGCAGGGGCGTGCCCAGCCGCGGGCCCAGGCACTGATCTATCCGGCGCTGACCACACGGATGCTGCCCAGCGAACGCCGGCAGGCCCAGGCGCCGCTGCTGAGCGCCGCCGACTGGCGGGCGTGCCTGGATGTCTATCTGCCCCGCCCGGCGGAGCGCCGCGAGCCTCTCGCCCTGCCGTTGCAGGCTGGCGATTTCAGCGGGTTGGCGCCGACCCTGGTCGCGGTGGCCCAGCGCGATCCCCTGGCCGACCACGGCCGCGCCTATGCCGCTGCCCTGCGTGGCGGCGGGACGCCCTGCCGACTGTGGCAAGGCGCCGGTCTGCTGCACGGCGCCCTGCGCGCCCAGGGTCGGCGGGCCGAGGCCCTGCGCGAGGCCCTGGAGCGCTTTCTCGCTGGCGAATTGGGCACCCTGCCCACCGCTGACCTGGCAAAAGACAAAAAAAAACCTCAACCGCTGGAGACGGAAGAGGTTCAAACGCCCTGATGGGCCTCAGTGTGTAACCGGGGGGTTGCTCGACTCTGGTGGCGAACAACCGGAAAATGTCGTTGATAGGCGTCATTCTAACGGCGAACGTCGCCCTTGACCCTGCGGCAGATTGTCCGGGCAGGGCGTCGTAATAAATCTACATTGCCTGGGCGGAGGGCGAGGCGCTTTCCAAAAACGACATCCGGCTATGCGGCGACGCCAGCCCGGCTTGCCGTCTGCGACACCAATGGGAGAATCCTGGCATTCCACCGGAGAGGGCAGCACCATGATGATCGCCGACTTGATCGACCAGGACGACTTCCGCGACCGCCTGCGTGCGCTGGGTTTCAACGTGACGCCCGCGGCGACCGCGGACGAGGCCTGTCGCCAGGCGGTGACGGGCCTCAACCAGGAACGCGCCCAGGTCCTGCGGCAACTGATCCAGGAATTGCTGTCCGGCAGCGCGGCGCTGCTGCCGGCGGTGCGCCAGGCCATCGACCAGCAATTGCTGCCGGCCCTGGCCCAGCCGCGCGGCTAGCTCATATCAGGTTCTGTACTAAAAATCGCCGAGCGACGGTCAGGCGAAGCGTTTTTCAACGAAGCATCACCGAGCGTAGGCATTTTTCGTACAGAACCTAGGGCCGTAGCAGACTCAGCCGGTTCAGCAGCGGCAACCGTCCCAGACCCCGCAACGGAGGTGTCAGCAGGCGCTCACCCTGACGAGCGAAGACGGCCGCCAGCGGCGTGTGCAGGCCCAGGCTGATGACGGCCAGGGCCAGCGCCAGACCGCCGATATAGTCATCCGAGCCCCAGTGGGCGCCGGCCACCAGCCGCGGCAGCATGAACAGCACGGCCAGCGCGGCCACTACCAGTCGCCGTCCGCCGCGGGTGAAATGCGCCATGAACAGCGCCCAGAGCAGCAGCACCGAGGCGTGGTCGCCGGGAAAGCTGGCGCCGGATCTGTCCTTCAATTCCCAGCCGTGCTCCAGCCCGGGAAAGCGATCGCTGAGCAGATAGGCGCCGGTGAGCACATCGGACGGACTGGAATGCTGCAAACCCCAGGCTTCGATGCCCTTGGTCAGCAGGGTGCGCACGATCAGCAGGATCACCAGCAGGCCGACGAAGGCCGCCAGCGCCGGCCGTACCTGCCGGGCCGGATAGGCCCAGCCGCCCCGGACCAGCAGCGCCAGCAGGATCAGGCCGACCAGGGCATCCACCGGTCTCAGGCTGAAGAAGGTCCAGAGATAGAGCCAGGCGCTGGACTCCGCCAGTGGGGCATTGAGGGCGTGGAACAACCTGGCGTCGAAGGCCAGCAACTGACTCCGAACGTCAGGAATCAGCCAGAGCAGCAGCAGGCCCAGGGCCAGCCCCTGGCAGACCGCCAGGCGGCGCCACTGCCAGGCGGCAGGGAAGAGTGGAGTGTTCATCAAGGTCTCTTTTCACGAAAATTTCACGAATAGACCCATTCCACCTCGATGGCGTCACACTTTGTTACCGACAGAAGACGCAACACTCCTTTGCAGCAGCCGATTCAATCTAGAAAAGCCAGGGCCTCTTCCAGCACCAGGTCCGGCACTTCCTCCGCCAAATAATGGCCGCCTGGAAGGGCGCGACCACTGACCTTAGTGGCCACCTGACGCCATTCGGCCAGCGGATCGAAGCAGCGCCCGACGGTGCCTTCGGCGCCCCAGAGCACCCGCAGCGGCAGCTCCAGCCGGCGTCCCGCATCCAGATCGGCCTGGTCGTGCTCCAGGTCGATACCGGCGCTGGCCCGGTAGTCTTCGCAGATGCCACGGGCGGTGCCGGGCAGGCTCAGGCAGCGCAGGTATTCGGCCAGCACCTCCGGCGGAAAGGGCGCCAGACCGGCACTGCGGGTACCCATCACGCCCTTGAGATAGCCTTCCGGATCGGCTTCGATCAACCGCTCCGGCAAGGGCGCCGGGCGGATCAGGAAGAACCAGTGCCAATAGGCGCGGGCGAAGGCCTCATCGGTCTGCCGATACATGGCCAGGGTCGGCGCGATGTCCAGCAGCATCAGCCGCTCCACCGCCGCGGGATGATCCAGTGCCAGGCGATGGGCGACCCGGGCGCCACGGTCGTGGGCCAGCACGGCGAAGCGCTCGTGGCCCAGCAGCCGCATCAGCGCGACATTGTCCTGCGCCAGGGTGCGCTTGCTGTACGCCTCGGCACCCGCGTCCGGCTTGGCGCTGTCGCCATAGCCGCGCAGGTCGGCGGCCACCAGGGTAAAGCGCTCGGCCAGCCGCGGCGCCACCTTATGCCACATGACAAGTGTCTGGGGATGACCATGGAGCAGCAGCAGGGCCGGTCCCTGGCCGCCGACGCGGCAATTGATTTCGACGCCGCCGACGTTCAGCCGCCGCTGTTCGAATCCCGCGAAGAGGCCGTCCATCTCAGGCCAGGGCCGCGGCGATGGCCTGTCCCAGGCTTTCGGTGGTGCCCTGGCCGCCGAGGTCGCGGGTCAGGGGCGCCTGCTCCGGCCCCTGGCGCAGCACGGCCTCGATGGCCGCCACCACGGCAGCGCCGGCTTCGGCATGGCCGAGGTGCTCCAGCATCATGGCGCCGCACCAGATCTGGCCGATGGGATTGGCGATGCCCCGCCCGGCGATGTCCGGCGCCGAACCGTGCACCGGCTCGAACAGGCTGGGGAAGGTGCGCTCCGGATTGATGTTGGCCGAGGGCGCGATGCCGATGGTGCCGGTACAGGCCGGGCCCAGGTCGGAGAGGATGTCGCCGAACAGGTTGCTGGCCACCACCACGTCGAACCAGTCCGGGTGCAGGACGAAGTTGGCGGTGAGGATGTCGATGTGGAACTTGTCCACCGCCACGTCCGGATAGGCCTTGCCCATCTCCTCCACGCGCCTGTCCCACCAGGGCATGGTGATGGCGATACCATTGGACTTGGTGGCCGAGGTCAGCTTCTTGCGTGGCCGCTGCTGGGCCAGGTCGAAGGCGAACTTGAGGATGCGGTCGGTGCCGTGACGGGTCATCACCGTTTCCTGGATCACCACCTCGCGCTTGGTGCCTTCGAACATGATGCCGCCGACGCTGGAATACTCGCCCTCGGTGTTCTCGCGCACCACATAGAAGTCGATGTCGCCGGGCTGGCGATTGGCCAGGGGCGCCTTGACCCCGGGCATCAGCCGGCAGGGGCGCAGGTTGACGTACTGGTCGAAGCGGCGGCGGAATTGCAGCAGCGACCCCCAGAGGGAGATGTGGTCGGGCACCACGTCCGGCCAGCCGACGGCGCCGAAGTAGAGGGCATCGTAACCCTTGAGCGTCTCGAACCAGTCGTCCGGCAGCATCTTGCCATGGGCCTGGTAGTACTCGGCGCTGGCAAAGTCGAAGTGGTCCCACTGCAGTTCGATACCGAAGCGGCGGGCGGCGGCGTCCAGCACGCGGATGCCTTCGGGCATGACTTCCTTGCCGATGCCGTCTCCGGCGATGACCGCGATCTTGTGGGGCTTGGACGCTTGCATGGGCTTTCTCCGGCAGTCTGGATGGAATGGACCCAGTGTAGTCTCGCGCCGGAGGCGTACAATCCCGCTCCAGGGAAAGCCATTCTTAACCTGGGATCAAGAATCTTGTCCACCGATGACCTTGCCTTCTTCGTCCGTCTGGCTGGCCATCCCAGCCTGACCGCCGCCGCCCGGGAACTGGGTCTGTCGCTGGCGGCGGTGAGCAAGAGACTCACCGCCCTGGAGCGCCGGCTGGGCGTGCAGCTGATCCGCCGCACCACGCGGCGCCTGGACCTGACCCCGGAAGGCCTACGCTATCTGGAAGGCGCCCGCCCGCTGCTGACCAAGCTGGAGGACCTGGAAGCCGCGGTCGGCCGACCCGATGCGCCTCTCGCCGGGGTGCTCAATCTCAACGCCACCTTCGGCTTCGGCCGTCGGCACCTGGCGCCGCTGCTGTCGGACTTCGCCCGCCGCCATCCCGAACTTGAGCTCAACCTGTACCTCTCCAGCCATCCGGTGAATCTGCTGGACGGTCCCTTCGACCTGGACATCCGCGTCGGCGAACCGCCGGACGCCCGGGTCATCGCCCATCGCCTGCTGGACAACCGCCGCCTGCTCTGCGCTGCCCCCGCCTACCTGGCCCGGGCCGGCGTGCCGGAAAGCGTGGCCGACCTGGCGCGGCACAACTGCCTGGTGCTGCGCCAGGACGCGGGCGACTACGCCGTCTGGCGCTTCACCCGGAACGGCGAGCATTTCGCCCAGAAGGTCCGCGGCAGCCTGAGCAGCAACGATGGCGAGGTGGTGGTGCGCCTGGCACTGGAGGGCCACGGGCTGATCCTGAGATCGGAATGGGACGTGGCCGAGCTGATCGCCAGCGGCGCCCTGGTGCCGCTGCTGACCGATCATGAGGCCTCGGCGGCGGCCATCTATGCGGTGCACCGCCAGCAGCGCCACGTGCCGCGCCGACTGTCCGAACTGATCCGCCATCTGGCGCAGGAGCTGCCCGTGCGGCTGGGACGCTAGTGTGGTGTTTCAGAAGTCACCTGCACAATTTTGGCGGCGCTTTTTCGGCTTGAGCAGCGTTGCCACTCCTCGCCATAGCCCTGCTATGACTCGTCGCGGCGCCTAGCCCAA
>NZ_WHOV01000195.1:0-523 GCF_009765395.1 Pseudomonas sp. BAV 4579
GGTTACCTGGATCGAAACCGCCGGAGCGGCGATGTTCGGGTACTGGTTGATCGGCAGCGTGAGGATCGACAGAATGCCGGCGAGCATGATCACCAGGGCGATTACCCAGGCGAAGATGGGCCGGTCGATGAAGAACTTGGACATCAGGCGCTCCCCTTACTGACCCTGACCCGCCGGCTTCTGCTCGGCGGAGGCGATGTTGCTCGCCGGCTTGGTGGTGACGGTGGCACCCGGCTTGATCTTCTGCAGACCTTCGGTGATGACCTTGTCACCCGCCTTGAGGCCGTCGGTGACCAGCCATTCGGCGCCGACGGTGCGCTCGGTCTTGAGGATCCGCTGCTCGACCTTGCCTTCGCCGTTGACCACCATGGCGGTGGGCTGGCCCTTGAGATCGCGGGTCACACCCTGTTGCGGCACCAGCAGGGCATTCTGGCGCACGCCGGACTGCAGCTCGGCACGCACGAACATGCCGGGCAGCAGCAGCTTGTCGGGGTTGGGGAATTCGGCGCGGATGGTCACCGAG
>NZ_WHOV01000196.1:0-669 GCF_009765395.1 Pseudomonas sp. BAV 4579
CACCCAGGAAGCCCAGCCTGAAAAGCCCAAGCGTGAGCGCAAGCCGCGCAAACCAAAGGCTGCCGCCTCTGTCACTGAGCCTGTCCAGTCGCCTGCGCCTCGCGCGCTGCGTCCAGGCTCCTTGGACCAGTTGATCGCCCCGTTCGACCCTGAGGTCGCGTTGGCCAGCTGATTCACACCTTACCCACCTCTGTCGGGAAACCTCCCGTCAGGGCGGTTTTCCTGACTTCATCCCCTAGATCAAGGAAAACCATGACCTCAAAAAAACTAGCTGCTGCCGCTGAAGACCTTCGTAAGATCGGCACTACCTCGGTAGCCGCTGGTCTAGTAGGTGTCTTCCTGAGCGATCATCGGCTGCTAACGGCTTACGCCATAGCTGCAGGTGTTATAATCTGGCTTGTAGGCATCTACTTCACCTCGGAGGAATGACATGAGTCAGACCGCCTTTGGGATCACCATGTTGTCAGTGCTGCTGGTCGTCTGTGTTGGTACGCCTGTCTGGTTAGACTGGCCCAACGTCAAACACAAGGCATTAAGGCTGATCCGCTCGCATTGATGCACCGCTCTGCCAAAGCCCTCCTCGGAGGGCTTTTTCATTTCAGGGGTCTTGACAACCGATACGGCCCTGAACATTCTGAGGATGTATGCCGCTGACGTTGTCAGCAACAT
>NZ_WHOV01000197.1:0-3102 GCF_009765395.1 Pseudomonas sp. BAV 4579
ATGGTCACTCTGGCCTGCATCGATCGCTGTTGGCGCGTCGACTTTTCAGACAAAGCCTAGCTCAGCGCGACCTCGTGCCCGAGGGCTTGGCCACGGCCAAGGCTCTGGATTACAGCTTGAAACGCTGGGTAGCGCTGACGCGCTACCTGGATGATGGTGTCGTGCCCATCGACAATAACCCGGTTGAAAACACGATCAGGTCCTGGGCGCTTGGGCGTTCCAATTGGTTGTTCGCCGGGTCTCTGCGCAGTGGCAAACGAGCGGCAGCGATCATGAGTTTGATCCAGTCGGCGTGGTGGAATGGGCATGATCCGTATGCTTTTTTGAAGGATGTTCTCACGCGGCTGCCGACACAGCGGGCGAGTGAAATCGACCACCTGCTGCTGCATAACTGGCATCCACCTAAACTGGGTTAACTTACCAACCTAAGGACATAGAATGCTCATTGTCTTCAGCGGCCTTCCAGGTACGGGAAAAACGACTATCGCATGTGACCTTGCCACCAGAACAAGTGCCGTGTATCTGCGGATCGATACGATTGAGCAGGCTATTCGAGACTCCGGTGCTCTTGCACAAAACGTAGGGCGCAGCGGATACATGGCCGCCAATGAGCTTGCTCTAAGCAATCTTCGTTTTGGGAGCACGGTCATAGTTGACTGTGTTAACCCAGTACTCGAAAGCCGAAAGGCGTGGAGCGATATCGCCACACGCTCTGGTGCTCCATTAGTGGACATCCAAGTGATCTGCTCTGATAGACATGAACACCAGCGTCGGGTAGAAACCAGAAAGATTGATATTCCTGGGCTGACTCCACCAACCTGGCAGTCTGTACTGGATCATGAATACGAGGCGTGGGAAAGCGCTCCGTTCAAGATAGACACAGCCCTGACGTCTCCTGCTCAGGCGATGGAGATGATCACCGAACGTTTTTTATCCAAGGAGTAGCGCCAACTTCAGGCCCGAGGTCGCAAGGTGTGATTAGCAGACGCTTACGTTGCATCGCACCACGCGCCGGCTTGGGCTGACGGACGAAGGGCGGCAGTTTTATCACCAGGCCCGCGAGGTGCTGGCGATGATGGATGAGGCCGAGAAGGCCGTAGGGTCGGCTTCGCCCGAGGCCAGCGGGGTCCTTCGCGTCAACGTCCCGGTCAGTTTTGGCGTGCTGCATCTGGCGCCGGTCTGGGCAGACCTCATGAGTGCCCATTCGAGGTTGCGCTGGGAATCAGCGCATCTGACGAGTGCCGCGATCACTACTCGGGTATAAGGTTTTGTTGCGCGCTGCCGATAGCAAAAAAAACTCATCTGAGCCTTAACCCATGCTAGAGACAATCTCTTCAAAGCGATTTGGAATGCGGGTATATGTGATACTCGCGTTTTACCTTTTTTCAATTTTTTTCCTGGCATTGATGTGGGAATTCAAGCTTGAGGCCGTGACGATGTCTTTTTTGGGATTGCCATACGAAGGGGATTTCGAAGCTGAAGAACGTTGGCGTTTTGTAATGACCTCTACTAGTTTTGCAGTGCTGGCTATGGTTGTTCCGCTCATACTGGTCCATCGCCTGCTTAGGCGGTTGCGCCGCAGCTATGTTGACTTGTTGGAAGCCCAGATGCATAGCGATGGCCTTGCCCGCTATGACCCATTGTCAGGACTGCTCAATCGCCGCGCTTTCGGTGAGCACCTCACGCATGTGCTTCGGGAACCGCAGAGCACGGCTATCTTCCTGATCGACCTCGACAACTTCAAAAGTATAAATGATCGCGCCGGGCATGCTGCTGGCGATGCCGCCATCTGCGCTGTCGCGGAAAGTCTGCGGGAAGTTACTGTAGGGCGGCAGGTGGCTTTGGCTCGGCTAGGCGGTGATGAATTTGCTGTGACGATCACTGGGGATTTTAGTCGTGCCGACCTAGCTGTTGCGGCCGAAGACTTGCTTCAACGCATCTCACGGCCCATTAATGGATGGCCAGCGATCCAAATCACCGCATCCATGGGTATCGCAGTGGCTCCAGTGGACGGATCGACACCAGAGTCGCTCTTACCGCGTGCAGACATAGCAATGTACCGAAGCAAGCAGGACGGAGGGGCCGAATTTAATTTCTTCAAAGCCAGTTTTGAGGCTGAGCAGCGAGAACAAGCGCTTTTGGAGCAGGAGCTACGCGCAGCGATTGCGGGCAATCAGATCCAGCCTTTTTATCAACCTTTCGTCAAGCTGCCGGAGCAAAGTTTGCATGGCTTCGAAATTCTGGCACGTTGGCAGCATCCTACGCGGGGGACGGTCATGCCTGATACATTTATAGGTCTGACTGAGAAGTTGCAGTTGATCAAACCGTTAACTGAGAGCCTATTGATACAGGCGTTTGCTGACGCACGCGACTGGCCACAATCGATAATCTTGGCAATCAACGTGACTTCTTCCATGATCGAGGATCCCGATTTCCCAGAATGGATCAGAACCGTCGCTGACCAAGGGAGTTTTCCTCTCAGACGACTCGAAATCGAAATTACCGAAAGTGCCTTCGTCGCAGACCTTCCCAGTGCACAGCGTAGTTTGTCGGCCTTGCATGTGATGGGGGTGAGCATTTCTCTTGATGACTTCGGCACCGGCTACTCAGGGCTTTATCATCTGACCCAGTTATCCATAGACAAGATCAAGATTGACCGATCGTTTTTAGACTCGACCAAAGCTGTCCAAAACGAAATAGTCCAGGCGATCCTTGCTCTTGGCAAGAGCTTGAACATGAAGGTGACGGCCGAAGGCGTAGAGCATGAGCAAGTCATCAGCTGGCTGGCTGACAATGGATGCGACTTTGCTCAGGGCTATCTATTCGGACGGCCTGTTCCATCCTCAAGTATTAATGACCTGCTCGGACACGCTTTTGACCCTGTAAATATTTGATAGGAGAAAGACCGCTTGCTGAGTCTTTGTCTGCAACGGACCAAGCCCCCGGGACGGGGGCTTGGTCTTGCATGACTGGGAAACGCTTCATGTTTATGAGCGCCAATGGCCGTGCAAATGACTGATCGCAGGTGTTAATGCCTAGCTGTGTAAACCTAGAGCTTGTCTGAAAAGTCGTGTTTGTTAGCCTGTTCTTGTGATGGCAATG
>NZ_WHOV01000198.1:0-2199 GCF_009765395.1 Pseudomonas sp. BAV 4579
CCTTGACGCCGGGAAACTCCTTGGTGACGTCGACGATTTCCAGCAGGTATTCGCCGGGCGCGGCCGTGGCCGCGGTGGCGGGAGCGACGGCAGGGGTGGCGGAACTGAGCATGATCACGATCTCCTCGCGGGCGCCGACCAGGCGGCGCGGGTCGCTGGTCAGTAGAGGGCGCTGGGCGAAGGGCTGGCCATGACGGCGCGGGCCAGGTGCAGGCAGGTGCCCGGCGGACAGGCGATCGGAGACCCATGCAGGGACAGGGAGCGGGATGGCATGACGGCACCTTTTATTCTTGTTGAAGGGTGCGCTCGCCGGGGCGAGGCACCGCTGTACGTCTTGGCTTGCCCTCGACTCTATTGGAAAATAAATTCCAGTCAACATCTTTTTGGAATTTTTAGGTGATATCGATCACCGGTCTCCGGCCCGGCTGACGCCGGGTGGAAAGGCCCCGAATAGACGAAACGGGCAGTCCGCTGCCGGACTGCCCGTTTCATGTGGAAAGCCGTTCTGACGGCGCACCGCCCTCCTTCCAGGACGCGCAGGCGCCTCAGGTCATTTGGTCATGGCCTGGAATTCGGCGACGTTCTCCGGGGTGATCAGGCGGAAGGGAATCAGCACGTTCTGCTCGCCGGGGGTCTTGTTGATCATCTTCAGCGCCGCATCGAGGGCGCCTTCCGCCTGGCCCTTGGCGTCCTGGAACACCGAGACCGTCACCAGGCCGCGCTTGATGGCGGCCAGGCCATCCGGCGTACCGTCGACGCCGGTGACCAGCACGTCCTTCTTGCCGGCCTGGCGTAGGGCCATGGCCGCGCCGATGGCCATCTCGTCGTTGTTGGCGAAGATGGCGTTGAGCTCCTTGCCGGCCAGCAGCCAGTTGCTGGTCAGGTCCATGGACTTGTCGCGCTGCCAGGCCGCGGTCTGCTCCTCGACGACCTTGATGCCCGGGTACTTGGCCAGGACTTCCTTCACCCCGGCGGTGCGGTTGTGGGTGGAGTTGTTGGCCAGGTCGCCCAGCAGGATGGCCACCTGGCCCTTGCCGCCGAGCTTGTCCGCCACGTACTGCGCCTGCAGGCGGCCGGCTTCCTTGTCGTCGGAAGTCACCGCCACCACGCCCGCCGGCAGGGTGGGCTCGTCGGGACGGCGGTTGATGTAGACGATGGGCACGCCGGCCTTGGTGGCGGCCTCGGTCAGGGTCCGGGTCGCGGCGGTATCCACCGGATTGACGATGACCGCATCGACCTTCTGGCTGATGAAGCTCTGCACCTGGGTGAGCTGCTTGACCACGTCGTTGCGGGCGTCCTCGAACTGCAGCTGCACGCCGTCGGTCTTGGCCTTCTTGGTCATGTATTCGCGGACATAGGTGAGGTAGTTGTCGTCGAACGACGACATGGTCACCCCGACCTTGAGGTCCGCCAGGGCCGCGCTGCTGCCCAGCAGCAGCGACAGCGCCAGGGTGGCAAAGCGAGTTTTCTTCTGCATGGTTCAGGCTCCATTCGTGGGGTGGCGATCAGCAAGGGAATCAGACGGGCGCAATGGCCAGGCGCACCTCGGGGGCCGCGCGGTCTTGAACCGGGCGGAGCCTGGGCGAACGCTGGAAAGACGCGGGAATCAGTGCGGGCGGTAGAACACCGCGGCGCCGGGCGAGGCGCAGAGCACGGCGCCGCTGCGCTCGTGGCAGAACAGCCGGCCGAGCAGGGCGAGCAGTCGGGAGGGACGCTGCACCTTGAGGCGGTGCACGGCGGCGAGGGCGAGACGGAAGGAATGCGTGGAGTGGTTCATGTGACGGCACCTATTATTGTTGTCGGGGCGCGCGGCCCTGGTGACTCGTTTCTGCAACTGCCCTCGACTCTATTGGAACTTTAATTCCACAACAAGGGTTAAATAGAAATTTAATTCGATACATGCGAGCACTGCACCGGACGTTCGCCGAAGGCATAGCGCTCAGCAGCTCGTTCGCCTGGGCAGCGACCCGCGGCGCCTGCCGCAGGCGCCCGAGCCCGGCATCGCCGACCCATCCGATTCTCACGGCCGAAGCCTCCCGTGCCGACCGTCCAGCCCCGCGTGCATGGCAGGCGGGGCGAGCGACCTAGGCGTAGAACGCCGGTCGGCTGGGCAGGGTCACCGGCTCGATGGCGCCGCTGTCCTGCGCCTTGATGCAGGCGTCGGCGGTGACCGCGGCGATGTAGCCGTCCCAGGACGAC
>NZ_WHOV01000199.1:0-4233 GCF_009765395.1 Pseudomonas sp. BAV 4579
GCTAATCCCATTACCCAGGAGAGATACAAGGTTGGGTTGAGCGCAGCGAAGCCCAACATTTTCCCGGATCGAGAAGGCCAGCCGCTGCCCGGGGCAGACACGCCAACGCCCCGGCTGAGCCAGGGAAGCGCCTGGGACCGGGGCAGTGTGAAAGACTTGGAAGGACAGGGATCAGGCGACGCGCAGGCCCTGGCTCGACCCCAACTTGGCCAGCTGCAGCAGACCTTCTTCCCACTGCCGATGCCCGGAGCGGGTATTGATATGGCCGGCACCCGGGAGGATGTCCAGGTCGCTATCCCAGTCGCGTGCCAGGGCTTCGGCCCGGGCGAGACTGATGGCGTGATCGTTGTCCGAAGTCACTGTCCTGGAAGGGAAGGGCAGTGGCTGCCGCGGCAAGGGCGCGAAACCCTGGAGTTCCGCCGGACAATCCGGGCGCTCGACGTCCGCCGGCGCCACCAGCAAGGCCGCCAGCACCCGCTGCCGGCGGGCCACCGGGGCACTGACCGCCCAACGGGCGACGGTCACGCAGCCCAGGCTATGGGCGATCAGCACCACCGGCGCATTGGCCTGGGCGATGGCACTGTCGAGCGCGGCGACCCAGAGCTGCGGATCGGGGCGCTGCCAGTCGTCCTGCTCGACGCGATGGGCGTCAGTCAGCAGCCGCTGCCAGTGGGTCTGCCAGTGATCGGGGCCGGAACCTTGCCAGCCAGGAAGGATGAGATAGCGGGTCATGGCGGAGCTCCGCGGACGAAAGGAGAGCTGATGGTGCCGATGGATGATCCGCAGGAGAAAAAATAAAAGGCGCTTTGGTTATGCCCGGAGCTTGATTCGGGGTTGGTCGCGGTAGACCCGTAGGTCGGGCTGAGACGGCGCCATCGTCGAAGCCCAACAGGGCCAATGTCGAAGTGCTGTTGGGCTTCGCTGGCGCTCAACCCAACCTACCAAGGCCCTTGGGTGGACTATTCGTTCCGCCCCAACCGCTCCACTTCCTGCAACCAGCGCAGCCGCTGTTCCTCGTCCGCCGCTCGCACCGGCGAGTACTCGTGGACCTGCAGCACCTGGATGCCGCAGGCTTCCAGGCCTTCTTGGATGCCCTGGCGATGGGGCGCCTGGTTGCGCAGGCGTTGCCAGGGGGAGGGCGGGGTGTCGGAGGTCACCAGCAACTCGGCGCTGCGGCCGGTCAGCAGCGGCTCGCCACCCCAGGTCTGGTCGCGCTGGGCAAAGGCGAAGCCCGGTTGCAGCACTCGCTCCAGAAAACCCGCCAGTACCGCCGGCAGGCCGTTCCACCACACCGGATAGATGAATACCAGGTGCTCGGCCCAGTGGATCTGCCGCTGGGCTTCCAGCAGATCCGGCTCCAGGGTCTGGGAGAGGTCATAGCCTTCGCGCAGCACCGGATCGAACTGGGCGTCGGCCAGCTTGAGCTGACGCACAACCTGGCCGCTGGCCTGGGCGCCTAGGACATAGGCGTCGGCCAGCGACTGGCAGAAACTGGTGCGCTTGGGATTGCCCTGGATGACCAGCAGGCGCCGGCCATCTCCCTCCAGCGGCGTGGCGCCGCGGGCCTCAGCCACGGCCACCGGCTTCCAGCATGGTTTCCGGACGGACCCACTCGTCGAACTGCGCATCGGTCAGATAGCCAAGCTCCAGCGCGGCAGCGCGCAGGGTCTTGTTCTCGGCATAGGCCTTCTTGGCGATCTCGGCGGCCTTGTCGTAGCCGATGTGCGGATTGAGCGCCGTCACCAGCATCAGCCCCTGTTCCAGATGCTCGGCCATCTTGTGCTCATCCGGCTCCATGCCGGTGACGCAATGGGTGTTGAAGTTGCGACTGCCATCGGCCAGCAGGCGGATGGACTCCAGCACGTTGTGGGCGATCACCGGCTTGTAGACATTGAGCTGCAGATGGCCCTGGCTGGCGGCGAAACCGACGGTCACGTCGTTGCCGATCACCTGGCAGGCCAGCATCGACAGGGCCTCGCACTGGGTCGGGTTGACCTTGCCCGGCATGATGGAACTGCCCGGCTCGTTGGCCGGCAGCTTCACCTCGGCGAAACCGGCGCGCGGACCCGAACCCAACAGGCGCAGGTCGTTGGCGATCTTCATCAGCGCCACGGCCAGGGTCTTGAGGCCACCGTGCAGGGCCACCAGCGGTTCATGGCCGGCGAGGGCGGCGAACTTGTTCGGCGCGGTGACGAAGGGCAGGCCGGTGAGTTCGGCGATTTCCTTGGCGATGGCTTCGTCGAAGCCCTTGGGCGCATTGAGGCCGGTGCCCACGGCGGTGCCGCCCTGGGCCAGTTCCAGGACCGCCGGCAGGGCGTTGCGGATGGCGCGCTCGGCCAGATCCAGCTGGGCGACGAAGGCCGACAGCTCCTGGCCGAAGGTCACCGGGGTGGCGTCCATCATGTGGGTGCGGCCGGTCTTGACCAGATTCTGGTAGCGCGCCGATTGCAGCGCCAGGCCGCCGGACAGCTCGGCGATGGCCGGCAGCAGGTCGTTCTGTACCGCCAGGGCGGTGGCGATGTGCATGGCGGTGGGGAAGCAGTCGTTGGAGCTCTGGCCGCGATTGACGTGGTCATTGGGATGGACCGGCTTTTTGCCGCCCATGCCGTTGCCGGCCAGTTCGTTGCTGCGCCCGGCGATGACCTCGTTGACGTTCATGTTGCTCTGGGTGCCGCTGCCGGTCTGCCAGACCACCAGGGGGAACTGGTCATCGTGGAAGCCGTCGAGGATCTCGCTGCTGGCCTTCTCGATCAGGGTGGCGACATCTTCCGGCAGTTCGCCAAGGCGCAGATTGACCCGTGCGGCCGCCTTCTTCACCGTTGCCAGGGCATGCACCACCGCCAGCGGCATCTGCTGGTTGCCGATGGCGAAGTTTTCCAGCGACCTCTGGGTCTGGGCGCCCCAGTAGACGTCGTCGGCTACTTCGATGGGGCCGATGCTATCGGTTTCGGTACGGCTCATGGCGGTCTCCGTTGATGAGGTAGGGTCCAGCTAACTTGGGCAGCAGGTTAGCGCCAGGGTTCCCAAATAGGAAGTGTTCTCAATTATGTGGCCGTTCTCGATAAGTTCAGGCCAGGTTCAGCCGCTCTGTGGCACACTCGCGGTCCATTTTCAGCCTCCTGAAGGATGCCCATGAAGAAGACCCTCCGTACGCTTGGCGCCGTCGTTGTGCTCGCCAGCGCCAGCAGCTTCGCCCTGGCCGATGCCAAGAGCCACGCGGCCGACGCGGAGCGCTTTCTCAAGCTGGCCAACGCCGACAAGCTGACCACGCCGGTCTACGCCCAGGTCCAGCAGCTCTTCGCCCAGCACTTCGAGCAGGCCAAGTCGCCGGCCAAGAAAGCCGTGCTGGAAAGCTACACCGCCCGCGCCAACCAGGCGCTGGACAGCACCATCGGCTGGGAAAAGATCAAGCCCGAGATGGTCAAGCTGTACACCGACAACTTCACCGAAGACGAGCTGGAAGGCCTGATCAAGTTCTACCAGTCCGATCTGGGCAAGAAGATGATCGCCACCCTGCCGCGCCTGTCGGCGCAGTCCGCCCAGCTGACCCAGGCCAAACTGGAGCAGGCGGTGCCCAAGGTCAACGGCATCCTCGCCGAGATGGACAAGGAGCTGGGCGTGAAGCCGCCGGCCGGTGCCGAGAACGCACCCCCGCCCGCCAAGCGCTGATTCAGCCTTGCCACAAGGCCCGGACCCGTTCCGGGCTTTGTCTTTTCCGGGCGGCGCCCAGGCTCGCTAGAATGACGCTTCTCACAGTCGAGGTATCCCCATGAGCATGCGCGAACGTATCCAGTCCAGCCTGGGCCTGTTGCAACCCGAGCACCTGGAGGTGCTGGACGAAAGCCACATGCACAGCCGCGGCCAGGAGACCCACTACAAGGCGGTGGTGGTCAGCGAACATTTCGCCGGCCTCAACGCGGTGAAGCGCCACCAGAAGGTCTACGGCACCCTGGGCGAACTCATGGGCCAGTTCCATGCCCTGGCGCTGCACACCTACACCCCGGCGGAGTGGGCGGCCCAGGGCCAGGCACCGGATTCGCCCACCTGCCGCGGCGGCAGCAAGCACGATCTGGCGGGTTGAACCCGGCGGGCCCTGTTCAACGGCAGTCCGTATTGGTTAAAATTTGATCGGCGCCGGCATCCTTGCCGGCGTTTTCGTCAAAGAACCTGTTTCACGACCTCGCGAGCTAGAGACAAACAAGGCGAAAAGGGCTGAGGAAGCGGATCGGACTC
>NZ_WHOV01000200.1:0-26102 GCF_009765395.1 Pseudomonas sp. BAV 4579
TCAACTTCTGAGACACCACACTCGCTAGGCTGGCGCGAGCAGGGGCGCTATCATGCGCCCCTGTCTTTTTCCTGGCGCCCGTTCCGCGGCGCCTTTGTCGTCCACTACACCGGGAGGTGCCTGATGACCCTCGACAAGAATCCCCAAAACGAATCCCTCGACGAAATCCCACCCGCGCCGGCTGGCGAAAAGCTGCAGAAGGTGCTGTCGCGCCTGGGCGTCGGCTCGCGGCGTGACGTCGAAGCCTGGATCGGCGAAGGCCGTATCAAGGTCAACGGCGTGGTCGCGCCCCTGGGTCTGAGGGTCATGCCCAAGGACGCCATCGCGGTAGACGGACGTCTGCTCAAGCGCGACCAGGCCGAGGAAGTGGTACGGCGCGTGCTGATCTACAACAAGCCCGAAGGCGAGATCTGCACCCGTGACGATCCCGAGGGCCGACCCACCGTCTTCGACCGCCTGCCCAAGCCCAAGCAGGGCCGCTGGATCAATGTCGGTCGCCTGGACATCAACACCACCGGCCTGCTGCTGTTCACCACCGATGGCGAACTGGCCAACCGGCTGATGCACCCGTCCTACCAGATGGATCGCGAGTACGCGGTACGGGTACGGGGCGAGGTGACCGAAGAGATGCTGCTGCGCCTGAAGAACGGGGTGATCCTCGAAGACGGCCCGGCGCGCTTCACTGACGTCCAGCAGGCGCCGGAAGGCGACGGCTTCAACCACTGGTTCCATTGCGTGGTGATGGAAGGTCGCAACCGCGAAGTCCGTCGGCTGTGGGAGTCCCAGGGCCTGGTGGTGAGCCGTCTGAAGCGCGTACGTTTCGGTCCGGTGTTCATGACCAGCGATCTGCCGGTCGGCCGCTGGCGCGAGATGACCCAGGGGGAGATCGACATCCTCGCGGGCGAAGTCGGCTTGCCGCCGGTGGCACTGCCGGCCATGGGCGGCAAGACCAAGGAAAAGCTCGAACGTCAGCAGCGCAAGACCGCGCGGCCGATCGATGCCGGTCGGGGTTCGCGCAACAAGCTCAACAAGACGGGCAAGGCCAGCAAGCCCCAGGGGTCGGCCGTGGCCGAGCGTCCCAGCGAAATGGGCCGCAAGCCGGTCAACAAGGGCCGTACCTCGCCGGGTATCGCACCGCGTCGTGGTCCGAGTGGCGGCGGTACCGGCAAGGGCGGTCGCCGCTAAGCAGAGCGGTCGCCTGGCCCCAGGCGACCCTCAGGCCAGGCTGCAGAATCGATTGCGGCCTTCGGCCTTGGCCTGATAGAGGGCTCGATCCGCGCGCAGCAGCAGACAACGCGGTGACTCTACGTCGCGCAGGGTCGCCAGACCCAGGCTCAGGGTGACTGGCAACGGGATGGCGCCGGCCGTCTCCGACTGGGCTTCCACCGCCGCTCTCAGGCGTTCCGCCACGATATGCGCCGCCTCATGGCCGGTAGCCGATAGCAGTACACAGAATTCCTCGCCGCCAAAGCGAAAGACCATGTCCATGCTTCTCAGGCTATTGCCGAGGGTGCGGGCGGTCTGGCGCAGCACGTCGTCGCCGACGCTGTGGCCGAACCTGTCGTTGATACGCTTGAAATGGTCCAGATCCAGCATCAGCAGCGACAGCGGCTGCTGGGTCCGTCGGGCCAGTTCCAGTTCCCGTACCAGGGCACGATCCAGGGCGCTGCGATTGCCGACACCGGTCAGGGCATCGCGCAGGGCGTTGTTCTGGGCCTCGCGATAGAGCAGGGCATTGCGCAAGGGAAACAGCAGGCTGCCGAGCAGGTATTCAAGCGCGCCGAGTTCACTGTCCTGGAAGCGCTCCTGACGGTAGAAGGTCAGATCGCCCAGGCGCAGATCTCCCTGGCTCAGGTGATAGTGCACCTGATGACCCTTTTCCTCGCCCAGGCCGATGGCCACGCCTTCCGCGGCATTGCGGTAGGTGACGCCGGGCAGGTCCACCAGCGTATCCACCTCCTGCCGGAAGAGTTGCAGGACCCGTTCGAGATCCAGCGAGGTCTGCAGGACGCCGAGCAGGCGCTGGCGCAGGGCGCCCAGCACCGCCGGATCGCTGTCGCGGGCGGGGGCAGCGAGGTTGGCGTTGCGCTGCTGGCGAGCGCGATCGAGATTGATGGTGTTGGACGAGGGCGGGACCATGCCTGTTCTCCTTGGCGGATAGTCCCCCTACAGCGAGAAGCGTGCCAGTCTCTTAGTGGCAATGAAATCAATAACGTAGCGTAATGATGGCGATTGGCCGTCTGTAACTTGACGCCTGAAGCCCGGGCGGGCCGCCATTGCGGCCCGCTGGTGACGACTTTCCGACGCGCGACCTATACCTTGAGCACCAGCTTGCCGAAGTTCTCGCCGGAGAACAGCTTCATCAGGGTCTCGGGGAAGGTATCCAGGCCTTCCACCACGTGCTCGCGGGATTTGAGCTGACCGTCAGCCAGCCAGATCGCCAACTGCTTCTGGGCCTCGGCGTAGCGCGCGGCGTGGTCCAGCACGATGAAGCCTTCCATGCGCGCGCGATTGCTGAGCAGCGCCAGGTAGTTCTGCGGGCCCTGCACCTTGTCACTGTTGTATTGGCTGATGGCGCCGCAGAGCACTACCCGTGCGCGGAAGTTGATCTGCGCCAGCACCGCGTCCAGGGTCGGGCCGCCGACGTTGTCGAAATAGACGTCGATACCGTTGGGGCATTCACGGTGCAGGGCGGCCGCCAGGTCCGCTTCGGCCTTGTAGTCGATGGCGGCGTCGAAACCCAGTTCCTCGATCAGATAGCGGCATTTTTCCGCGCCACCGGCGATACCCACCACATGGCAGGCCTTGAGCTTGCCGATCTGGCCGACCATGCTGCCGACCGCGCCGGCAGCGCCGGAAACCACGATGGTCTGGCCGGCCTTGGGCTCGCCGACTTCCAGCAGGCCGAAGTAGGCGGTCAGGCCGGTCATGCCGAGTACCGAGAGATACTGGGGCAGGCTGGCCTTGCTGGGATCCACCTTGTAGAAGCCCTGGGGCTCGCCCAGGTAGTAATCCTGGATGCCGAGCATGCCGTTGATCGTGTCGCCGACCTTGAAGTCCGGGTGGTTGGATGCCACCACCTCGCCCACGCCCAGGGCACGAATGACTTCGCCGAGGCCGATGGGCTTGATGTAGGACTTGCCCTCGTTCATCCAGCCGCGCATGGCCGGGTCGAGGGAGAGATAGAGATTCTTGATCAGCACCTGACCGGCGCCGGGTTCGCCGATCGGCTGCTCGACGCGCTCGAAGGTGTCGGCGGTGGGTTCGCCGGACGGGCGCTTGGCGAGCAGGAACTGGCGATTGGTACGGGACATGGTGTTCTCCTGACGGGAAGGATCCAGTTCCGACCCGTCAGGAGGGGCGCGGGTTCTAACCGCGGCGTGCGGTGAGTAGCAAACTGGCCAAAAGGCCGGCGACCAGGCCCCAGAAGGCCGAGCCGATCCCGGCCAGGGTCAGGCCCGAGGCGGTGACCAGGAAGGTGATCAGCGCCGGCTCGCGCTGGCCAGGGTCGGCCAGGGCGCCGTGCAGGCCGTTCATGATGGAGCCGAGCAGCGCCAGGGCAGCCACCGAGATCACCAGCTCGCCTGGCAGGGAGGCGAACAGCGCCGCCAGGGTGGCGCCGAACAGCCCGGCGATACCGTAGAAGAGTCCGCACCAGACCGCCGCCGTGTAGCGCTTGCTGGCGTCCTCATGGGCCTGGGGACCGGTGCAGATCGCCGCGCTGATGGCCGCCAGGTTGATGCCATGGGAGCCGAAGGGCGCCAGCAGCAGCGAGGCGAGGCCGGTGGTGGCGATCAGCGGCGAAGCCGGAACCGCATAGCCATCGGTACGCAGCACGGCGATACCCGGCATGTTCTGCGAGGCCATGGCCACCACGAACAGCGGGATGGCGATGCCGATGGTGGCCGCCAGGGAAAAGGTCGGGGTGGTCCACACCGGCACCGCCAACTCCAGCCGCAGACTGTGGAAGTCCAGCAACCCCAGCCCGGCGGCCAGCAGCAGGCCGACCACCAGGGCGACCAGTACGCAGTAGCGCGGCCACAGCCGCTTGGCCACCAGGTAGGCCAGGGCCATGCCCAGGACCAGTGCGGTCTGGTGCTGGGCCGCGGCGCAGATCTCGATGCCGATGCGAAAGAGGATGCCGGCCAGCAGGGCGGCGGCCAGCGCCGGCGGGACCCGGCGCAGCAGGCGGTCGACGCTGCCGGTAAGGCCGCAGAGGGCGAGCAGTGCGGCGCAGATGACAAAGGCGCCGATGGCGTCGCTGTAGGGTACCGACGGCAGGCTGGTGACCAGCAGCGCAGCGCCGGGGGTCGACCAGGCGATGACGATGGGAGTGCGGTATTTGAGCGACAGGCCGATGGTGGTCAGGGCCATGCCGATGGACAGCGCCCAGATCCAGGAGGAGATCTGCCCGCTGCTCAGACCGGCATTCTGGCCCGCCTGGAACATCAGCACCAGGGAGCTGGTGTAGCCCACCAGCATGGCGACGAAGCCGGCGACCACGGCGGCGGGGGAGGTATCGGCCAGCGGGGCAAGGCGTTGTGGAGCCGCGTGCATCGAAAGACCTCAGTGATGGCCGAACAGGATGGGGTAGAGGGACAGCACCAGCAGCAGCGCCATGCTCCAGTTGAACAGCCGCAGCCGTGCCGGGCTGCTGAGCAGACGCCGCAGGCCCATGCCGAACAGCGTCCAGAGGCTGACACTGGGCAGGTTGATCAGGGCGAAGAGCAGGGCGACCAGCAGCAGGTTGGCGGTGAAGTTCTCCGCCGGAATATAGGCGGTGACCGCGCCGATGGCCATCACCCAGGCCTTGGGATTCACCCACTGGAAGGCCGCGGCCTGGAAGAAGCCGAAGGGCTTGCCGCTGCCCGACTCCCGCGGCGTCGGGGCGGAGGCGGTGGCCAGCTTCCAGGCCAGATACAGCAGATAGCCGCCGCCGATGGCCCGCAAGGCGAGCTGCATCGGTGGATAAAGCACGAACAGCTGACCCAGGCCAAGACCGGTGCAGATGACCAGCAGCATGTGGCCCAGGCTGATGCCGAACATGTGCGGCAGGGTCCGCCGAAAGCCGAAATTAACCCCTGACGCCAGCAGCATCATGTTGTTGGGGCCGGGCGTGGCGGAGGAGACGAAGGCGAAGAGCATGAAGGCGGAGAGCAGTTCGACGGTCATGACGGGCATCCCTGGGCTTTGCGCCAGCTTAGCCAGGCCGCTCGGACTGGTATCCATACACCGAGGCCGCGAACCAGCGGTACAGTTTTCAGGAGTCGACCGAAGGGGTCGAACTGTCCTGGCTGTCGGTTTCGCTCTCCTGGCGGCCGGCCAGGGCCTGGTTGAAGGCCAGCCAGCCTTCGGCGGCGTCCGCTCCGGCCGTGGCCAGGGCGGCCTGCACCAGGCGCATCTGCTCGCGTCTCAGGGTCTGCTCCAGCGCGGCGCCGCCGCGGGTCAGGGACAGCCGTCGCTTGCGCTTGTCCGCTGCGTCCGTCTCCATGGTCACTAGTTGCATCTCCAGCAACTGCCGCAGCGGAATGTTCAGGGCCTGCTTGCTGACGTTGAGCACCTCCAGCAGCGCCTTGTTGCTCAGGCCCGGTTCGCGGGCGATGAAGAACAGGATGCGCTGGTGGACCCGGCTCAGGCCGCGCCGCGCCAGCATGTCGTCGGCCTTGGCGGTGAACGCCTGATAGCCGAAGAAGAAGGTCTCCATGACCAGGCGCTGCTGGGAGGTCTGATTTAGGTCAAGCATATTGACTTGTCTTTTCGGAGTGCATTAGGGTCGGTCAAGTAGTTTGACTCATTAGCCGGCCACGGGCCACAGGAGGGCAGATGGCATTTTCCGAACGGGTAAGCCGACTCAAGAGCAGCCTGATCCGCGACATCCTGGCGGCGGCGCAGCGCCCGGAGGTGATGTCCTTCGCCGGCGGCCTGCCCGCCGAGCGCTGTTTGCCGGCGGTGGACTGGAGCCCGATGCCGGCCGGCCTGGGTCAGTACGGCATGAGCGAGGGCGAGCCGGCCCTGCGCGAGGCCATCGCCGCCCAGGCCCGCGGCTATGGTCTAGACTGCACGGCGGACCAGGTGCTGGTGACCACGGGTTCGCAGCAGGCCCTGGATCTGATCGCCAAGCTCTATCTCGACGTCGGCACGCCGGTGCTGGTGGAAGGCCCCACCTACCTGGCGGCGCTGCAGAGCTTCCAGTTCTTTGGCGCGGATTGTCTGGAGGTCAGCCTGACCCCGGAGGGGCTGAACCTGGAGGCCTTGCGCCTGCGCCTGGAAGAGCAACGCCCGGCCTTCGCCTATCTGATCCCGACCTTCCAGAATCCTTCCGGGGTGCGCTATTCCGCAGCCAACCGAGCGGCGGTGGCGGCCCTGCTGGACGAATACGGCGTGACCCTGGTCGAGGACGAGCCCTATCGGGAGCTCAGCTACGACGGCGCGCCGGCGCGACCGCTATGCGCCCAGCTCCGACGCAGTGCCTGGATCCATACCGGCAGCCTGTCCAAGACGCTGCTGCCCGGCCTGCGCGTGGGCTACCTGATCGCCTCGCCCGACCTGCTCAAGCCCCTGCGCGTGCTCAAGCAGGCCGCCGATCTGCATACCTGCCGCATGAGCCAGTGGCAGGTACTGCAATGGCTGGGCAGCGAGCGCTACGCCCAGCACCTGGAGGAGGTGCGGGCCTTCTACCGTGAGCGCCGCGATGGCTTCGCTCTGGCGCTGACGCGATATTTCGGCGATATCGCCGATTGGCAGATTCCGCAGGGCGGTCTGTTCTTCTGGTTGCGGCTGAAAACGCCCCTGGATACGCGTACGCTGCTGGACGCCGCCCTGGCGCAGGATGTGGCCTTCATGCCGGGCGAGCCGTTCTTCGCCGAGCCGGAGCGTCACCGCGGTCTGCTGCGGCTCAATTTCAGCCATGTGCTGCCCGAGCGGCTGGACACGGGCCTTGCGCGCCTGGCCAGCGTGATCCGGCAAGCCACCCCCCATGACAAGGAGCTGTGAGATGTATCAGGTCTATGGCGATCGTCGTTCCGGCAACTGCTACAAGGTGGTGCTGATGCTGCACCTGCTCGGCCTGGAGTATCGCTGGCACGAGGTCGATATCCTCGCCGGCGAGACCCGGAGCGCAGCCTTCCTGGCGAAGAATCCCAGCGGCAAGATTCCGGTGCTGGAGCTGGAAGACGGCACCTGCCTGTGGGAGTCCAACGCCATCCTCAACTTCCTCGCCGATGGCACGCGCTTCCTTGCTAGCGAGCCGCGCCTGCGGACCCAGGTGCTGCAGTGGCAATTCTTCGAGCAGTACAGTCACGAGCCCTATGTGGCCGTGGCGCGCTTCATCCGGCTCTACCAGGGGCTGCCGGCGGAGCGCCTGGAGGAGTACGAGGTCTGCCGGGTGCGTGGCTACAAGGCCTTGCGGGTGATGGAGCAGCAGCTGCAACGCACGCCCTTCCTGGTCGGGGAGCAGTACTCGATCGCCGACATCGCGCTCTACGCCTATACCCATGTCGCCCACGAAGGCGGCTTCGGACTGGACGACTATCCGGCCATCCAGGCCTGGCTGGCGCGGGTGGCGGCGCAGCCGGGGCATGTCGCCATCGGCTGAAACGCGAGCGGGGAGCCAAGGCTCCCCGCGGGACGCCCGGGCGTGATCAGCGGGCGCTGACCACAAATTGCCAGTACTGGTTGAGGCGGCGCTCGCCACCATTGGCGGTCAGCAGCACCGAGGACGGCGGCTTGGACTGCAGCTCCGGCAGGGATTTCATCAGCGTCAGCCAGTTGCTGTAGTAGGTCTGCAGACAGCGGCGGGCGGTGCCGTTGTTCTGCAACGAGGTGAGGGCTAGCTGATAGGCCGGTTCGATCTGCGACAGCGCCTGGACGACGCAGGTGTCGGTATCGGAGAAGCGCGCGGTGTCGCCGATGCGGGTGCCGGCGATCACCGCCTTGTTCGCGCAGCTCTTGAAGGCAATCATGCTGGCCTGCTCGAATTGCAGGGCATTCTGATCCATGGCGAAGGCGGGTGCGCTGCAGACGGTGGCGGCAACGAGGGCAAAGGCGTAAAGGTGGCGGTTCATGGTGGCGTCCCTGACTACGGCGGTACAACGTGGTGGCATCAATGCACAGCGGCAGACTGCGCCGCCGGACGAATGTTCAGCGCGAAAGACGGCAAAGCGCCATCAGGTGAATTCCACCAGACCGACGGTAGTGAGACCTATGAACAGGGCGGTCAGAGCGACCATGGCGAACGCCAGGAGATAATCTTCCATCAGGGCTTTCCCTACTACGATGACGGCAGTAGGACCGATGGCAAATGGCCAGGTTCTGGCGAGGTCGAGAGCGAGAGGAGCTGGCCGACGAAAGGTCGTCCGGCCGGGGGAGGGTGACGACGCCCGGCGGACGCCGTCACCGTGGCATCACTCTTCCAGACGGTTCTTGTCGAGTTGCCTGGCCAGGCCGGCGCCCAGGTCGGCACCTGTCACCGGCGCGGCGTCCGGGTCTGACAGCGTGCGGGTGGCGAGCTGTTCGATCGCCTTGGCCTGCATCGGTGGCAGCTTGACGCTGGCCAGGCCGTCGCCGCCGTCCACGGCCGGTCCGGGCTGTTCGACGAACTCCCAGTCCTGACCCTGATTCCAGGGGCCACGCATATCGCCTTCGCCTTGCGACAGGTTGTAGTAGACGCTGGCGAATTCGGGGCGAGGCGGTACCTTGCCCTGGGGGAAGTTGGGCTGGATGGAATGCAGGGCGTTTTCGAAGGACTTCTGGTGCGCGATCTCGCGGGTCATCAGAAAGCTCAGGGTGTCCTTGATGCCGGCATCGTCGGTGACGTTGATCAGGCGCTCGTAGACGATCTTGGCCCGGGCCTCGGCGGCGATGTTGGACCTGAGGTCGATGGTCGGTTCACCGATGGTGTCGATGTAGGCCGCGGTCCAGGGAACGCCAGCCGAATTGGTCAGGGCCGGACCACCACCATAGAGAATCTGGGTGAGGTGGGAGTCGTTGCCGGCACCGGTCAGAGAGCGGTACAGGTCCGCTTCGTCCTGGGTCTTTTCCGCCAGGTCACCCTTGGCGCCCTTGTTCAGCATGGCGATCATCGAGCCGATGATTTCCAGGTGGCTGAGTTCTTCGGTGGCGATGTCGAACAGCATGTCCTTGCGGCCCGGGTCGAGCTCGGCTATCGCCTGGGTGAAGTAGCGCATGGCGGCGGCGAGTTCGCCTTGGGGGCCGCCGAATTGCTCCAGCATCAGGTTGGCCAGGCCGGGATTGGGCTCGGACACGCGCACGGTGTATTGCAGTCGCTTGTTATGGACGAACATGTAACCTCCAGGAGTTAGTCACGGTATAACTCGGGCGGTTCAGCGCTTCGCGGTCAGATCGGGATCGGCGGAGCGTTCGAGGAAGGCACGGGTGGTGGCGGGCAGGTCTTCCAGCAACCAGGCCGCCATGGCCTTCTCCTGTTCGAGGATGTGTTCGCAGGCCTGCTGCGTTTCGCTGTCGCCGATCTCCGCAGCCGCCGCGATCAGCGTGGTGTAGGTGGCAATCTCGATGTTCTCGAAGACATAGCCGGCGATGGCGCCCTTGATGACCTCATCGCTCATGGGCGCGCCGCCAAGGGCCTGGCCCAGCGCCAGCAACTTGCCGCCCATGTCCTTGAGGGTCGAGGCGCTGCTGCCATGACGGCTCAGGCAGCCCTCGATGAGCTGGCGCTGCTCCTGGGTTTCCCTGATGTGCTGCTCAATGCGCTGGCGCAGTCGCGGGTAGTGCTCCAGCCGGGCGGACTGAGCGGAGAGCATCTTCTCGGCCTGTTCCTCCATGGCATGGGCATCGCGCAGCCAGTCGATGAGGTTGTCCTGCTTGGAGGCGGTCATGGAAAACTCCTGCTCGTGGAGAGGGACGCCAACGGCTTGGAAGGCCCCGTCAGATTGCGTTCTGTCTGGTTATTAGTGGTCCTGGCTTAGCGAGAGATTCGCGTCGCGACAGCCTTTCGGATCGATGGGAAAGCCCCGTGCGCTTTGTTTTACAAGCCCAGCGGCAGCGTGTTGTCTGGCAGGTCGGGTTGTTGGACAGAGGCCCCGTGGCTGTACAACTCTTGTCCTAGTCAATCCGGGCCTTTAGTCATATCTTTGCCGTTCGCGCCCCTAGGGAAGCCGTTCATTCCATACTTGCCGAAGCCCGGGGCATCTGTGTCAGGATTCGGGGAATGCACGGGAAGGAGTCAGCATGAAAGGGCCTGAGGAACAGTCGCCGGGCGCACGCCCGGCCAGGCCGCCGGAGGCACGCTGGCCGGATCCGAATGCGCCGGGGCTGGAGATTGAGCAGATCATCGCGCAACTGCAGGCGGCCGCTGCCGATGCCGACTGGGCCTGGTACCAGCGCCGTGGTAACTGGTCGTGCATGGCCACCGGCAATGGCCCCAGTGCCTGGCCGGAGTTGCTCGACGACGAGCAACTGGCGCAGCTGTCGGCCCAGGCCGGGCTCGGCTGCTATCCGACCGGCAGTGGCCCGACCCCGCTGGGCTGGTTGCTCGCCCGCCCCGATGACCACACCGATTTCGCCGCGCTGGCCCTGAGATTCGGCTTCGTCCTGCAGCGTCTGCAGCTGCAGCGGGCCCAGGCGATCCAGCAGGTGCTCTACGACATCACCTACCTGGCCAGTTCGACGCTGGATCGCCAGCTGTTCATGCAGCGTACCCACGAGCTGCTGGTCTCGCTGATCGATGCCGAGAATTTCTTCCTGGCGCTGCAGGACGCCGACTCGGACCAGATCCACTATCCCTATTATTTCGACCAGCGCGACGAGAGTCCGCCGGAGCCCGGTTCCTTCGAGCCGCTGGATAGGGATCAGCCGAGTCTGACGGCCTATGTGCTCATGCACGGTGAGCCGCTGCTGCTGCCCAAGGAAACCATCGAAGCGGCGCAGGTGTCAGGGCCCTACTATTGCCAGGGCTCGGTCCCCGAGTTCTGGATGGGCATCCCGCTCAAGGACGGCGCCGATCGCACCTTCGGCGTGCTCAGCCTACAGGTCTACGATCGCGAGCGCCGCTACGGCCCCGAGGACCAGGCGCTGTTCCAGGTGATCGCCCGCGACGTGGCCATGGCCCTGGATCGCATCCTCCGGCGCGAATCCCTGGAAGCCACCGTGGGCCAGCGCACCCAGGAGCTGTCGGAGGTAAATGCCCGGCTGCGCGAGCAGATCGCCGAGCGCGAACGCGCCGAGCAGCTGCAGGCGGCGCTGTTTCGCATTGCCGAGCTGTCCAGCGCCAGTACTGACATGCCGGACCTGCTGGGCGGTCTGCACCGCGTCGTGGGTGAGCTGCTCTATGCCCACAACTTCTATATCGCCCTCTACGACGATGCCTCGGGGGAGGTGAGCTTCCCCTATTTCGCCGATGAACGACGAACCAGCGCACCCGTCGCCCGCCGCGGCACCCGCGGCTATACCGAGTACACCATCCGCCAACGGCGACCCTGCATCATCGATCGGCACAAGGCCCGGTTGCTGATCGAGCAGGGCGAGATCACCCCGGTCGAGGGCACCCCGGAAGCCTGCTCCTGGCTGGGTATCCCGCTCTACGACGGCAAGCACGTCCGCGGCGTGCTGGCGGTACAGAGCTATCGCGAAGACGTCTACTATAGCCGGCGCGACCAGGAGTTGCTCACTTTCGTCTCGCGCCATATCGATACCGCGCTGTCCCGGCGCAGCGCTGCGGAAGCCATCCAGCAGTCGCGCCAGGCCCTGGAGGTCAGGGTGCAGGAGCGCACCCGGGCGCTGGACGCCGCCAACGCCCGACTGCTGTACGAGAACAATCACGATGCCCTGACCCGATTGCCCAATCGCAGCTTCTTCCAGCACCGCCTGGGCGAGCTCTGGGCCGCGCTGGAGCGCGACGGGACCGGTCTGGCGGTGATGTTTCTCGACCTGGACAGATTCAAGCGCATCAACGACCAGTTCGGCCATCCCTTCGGCGACCTCCTTCTGGTGGCCGCCGGTGAGCGATTGTCGAGCTGCCTGCGCGAGACCGACCTGCTGGCACGCCTGGGCGGCGATGAATTCGCCATCCTGGTGCCCGGTGGCGGCCTGGACTCGCCGGTAGCCATCGCCCAGCGCATCATCGAAGCCTTTGATCGTCCGCTGGTGATCGACGACCACAGCCTGTTCGCCTCCTGCAGCATCGGCATCGTGCTGGCCGATCCCAGCCTGCATCGCCAGCCGGACGACCTGCTGCGCGACGCCGATACCGCCATGTACCGGGTCAAGCAGGGCGGGCGCGACAACTTCGCGGTCTTCAACCAGGAATTGCGCCAGGTGGTGTCCGATCAGGTGGTGCGCGAAGGCGCGCTGCGCAAGGCGCTGAAGAATGGCAACGAACTGGAGCCCTTCTTCCAGCCGATCATCGACGTCACCAGCGGCCGCGTGGCGGCGCTGGAGGCGCTGATCCGCTGGCGTCAGCCGGACGGCAGCGTCCTGGCGCCGGGCGCCTTTCTGACCGAGCTGGAAGGCCTGCGGCTGATTGGACGCCTGGATACCTACATGCTGACGCGTATCGCCGCCACCCTCGCCGAGCCGGCCCAGGCCCACTGGCCGGTGGTGCACGTCAATTGTTCCAGCTACAGCATCGTGCGGCCGGAATTCGCCGACGAGGTGCTGAGCATCCTCGCCGCGCATGGCGTGGCGCCGTCGCGGATCTGCCTGGAGTTGACCGAAGGGGCGCTGGTCGCCGAGCCGGAACGCGCCAAGGCGGCCATGGAGGCCCTGGACCGCCACGGCGTCTCGGTGGTGCTGGACGATTTCGGCGCGGGCTTCTCGTCGCTGGGCTACGTCCACGAATATCGCTTTCGTGGCCTCAAGATCGACAAGTCCTTTGTCCTGCGTCTGGCCGAGAGCGCGCGCAGCGTCGCCATCGTTCGCGCCATCGTACGCATGGCCGAGTCACTGGGGCTGGATGTGGTCGCCGAGGGCGTCGAGGACGCCCAGGCGTTGCAACTGCTCAAGGACATGGGTGCCCGCCATGCCCAGGGTTATTTCTTCGCCCGCCCGCTGGATCTGCTGGCGACCCGGCGACTGCTGGCCAGGGCCGTCGACTAGAAGGCGACGCCGGCGACCAAGATCAGGTTGGTGTAGGGCTGGCACTCGCCGGTGCGGATCTGCACCCGTGCCTGGCGACACAGGGCCTTCATCTCGTCATGGGAAACCAGGCGGCGGCTGCCCAGGGCGCCGCCCGCGGTCAGCCGTTCCAGTTCGCCCAGGGCCGGGGGCTGGGCGGTGAGGGTTTCCTCGGCGAGCAGATGGCTTTCCACCTGCATCTCGCTGAGCAGCGCCTGCAGCACACTGAGGAAATCCGGCACGCCCGGGGTGACGGCCAGATCGACCAGCGGGGTGCCCGGCGGTACCGGCATGCCGGCGTCACCGATGACCACCAGGTCGCCGTGACCGAGACTGGCGACGGCCTGGGACAGGGCGATGTTGAGCAGTGAGGTCTTTTTCACCGGGCGAGCTCCTGGCGGGTGGGGATGGACGGCTGGGCGCCCGGACGGGTGACGGCGATGGCGGCGGCCCGCTGACCGAGGGCGATGGCGGCGTCCACGCTCAGACCTTCCGCCAGGCCGGCGGCGAAGCCACCCAGGAAGGTGTCGCCGGCGGCGGTGGTGTCCACCGCCTTCACCGGTGTGGCCGGGTGGTGGCGGCAGCTGTCGGCGGTGACCTGCAGCAGGCCCTGGCCGCCCAGGGTCAGCAGCACCTGGCGGGCGCCGGCGGCGACCAGCTGGCGTGCGGCGGCTTCGGCCTGCTCCAGCGTGTCCACCGGCAATCCGGTCAGCAGGCCGGCTTCGCTTTCGTTGGGCACCAGATAGTCGATATGGGCGTACCACTCGGCCGGCAGCGGACCCTTGGCCGGCGCCGGATTGAGGATCACCGTCTTGCCCAGCGCATGGGCGCGGGCGAGGGCGTCGCCCACCGTGGCCAGCGGCACCTCCAGCTGGGCGATCACCAGCTTGGCCTGGTCGAGCACCTGCTCCTGCGCCTGCAGGTGCGCGGCGGACAGTTCGCCGTTGCCACCGGCGACGATGACGATGGCGTTCTGGCCCTGGTCATCCACCAGGATGGACGCGATGCCGGTGGGCACCTCGGCCGCCACCGAGACACCCTGGCAGTCGATGCCTTCCTGCACCAGGCTGCGGGTGAGGAAATCGCCATAGGGATCGGCGCCGACGCAACCGATCATGGCGACCCGGGCGCCCAGGCGTGCCGCGGCGACGGCCTGATTCGCGCCCTTGCCGCCGGGTGCGGTGGTGAAGGTATGGCCGGCGAGGGTCTCGCCGCCCCTGGGCAGGCGCGGGGCGCGCACCACCAGGTCCATGTTCAGGCTGCCGATGACGACGACGTCAGGGTGCATGGGAGGTCTCCAGAGCAGAGGGCGCCGCGGTGGATTCGCGCAGCACCAGCCGGGGTACGGCGATGTCGTGGGTGGAGGGGCTGCCGACCGTCTCGCGGCGCGCCAGCAGGAGCTGGGCGGCGCGCTCGCCAAGGTGGCGGATCGACTGGCCGATGGTGGTCAGAGCCGGATAGAGGTAGCGGCTGAGTTCGATGTCGTCGAAGCCCACCACCGAGAGCTGGCCGGGGACGCTCAGGCCCAGCTCGGCGGCGGCGCGCAACACGCCCAGGGCGATGGTGTCGTTGCCGGCGAAGATCGCGGTCGGACGCCTCCCCGAGGCCAGCAATTCGCGGGCCGCGGCATGACCGGCGGCGGCGGTGAAGGGACAGCGCTGGATGGCGCCAGGCGCGATGCCGGCGTCCGCCAGGGCCTCCTGGTAGCCGGTGATCCGCTCGCTGGCGACGGGGGAGTCGGCCGGGCCACCGATGCAGGCGATCCGCCGATGGCCGAGCTCCAGCAGATGGCGGGTGGCGAGCAGGCCGCCCTGGTGGTGATCGATGCGGATATGCGCGGCCTGGACGCCGTCCAGCGGCCGGTCGGCCAGCACCAGCGGGATGCGCAGGCCGGCGAGGGCGCGGGCAAAGCGCGGATCGCCGTCCACGGTGGCGACCACCAGGCCGTCGATGCGACGCTCCTTGAGCACCCGCAGATAGCGCAGCTGCTTGTCGGCATCGTCATCGGAATTGCAGAGGATGACGCTGTAGCCCTGGCGCTCGCAGTGATCCTCGATCCCCCGCGCCAGTTCGGCGAAGTAGGGGTTGACCGCATTGGGCACCAGCACGCCGAAGGTGCCGGTGGCGCGACTGCGCAGGGAGCGGGCCACGCCGCTGGGCACGTAGCCCAGCTCGGCGATGGCCGCCTCGACCTTTTTGCGGACACCCGGACTGACCGGGCGACTGTTGTTCACCACATGGGAGACGGTGGTGTAGGAGATGCCGGCGCGGGCGGCGACATCCTTGATGGTCGCCATCAGCCCTTGCTCTTGGCGCGCTGGCTGCGATAGGTGTCGAGGATCACGGCCACCACGATGACCGCGCCGGTGATGATGCGCTTGGTCGGCTCGCTGGCGCCGATCTGGGCCAGGCCCGCGGCCAGTACCGAGATGATCAGCACGCCAAAGAAGGTGCTGATCACCGAGCCGCGGCCGCCCATGAGGCTGGTCCCACCGATCACCACGGCGGCGATCACCTGCAGTTCCAGGCCCACGCCGGCGTTGGGATCGGCGGCCTCCAGGCGGGAGATCTGGAACAGTGCGGCCAGGCCCGCCAGCAGGCCCATGAGGGCGAAGACGATGACCTTGTAGGGCTTGGGATTGATCCCGGCCAGGCGCACCGCTTCCTCGTTGGTGCCGATGGCGATCAGGTAGCGCCCGAGCACCGAGCGGGTCAGCAGCAGCTGCGCGACCACGATCACCAGCAGGGCGATGATGAAGGAGGGCGAGATGCCGAAGGCGAAGGGCGTGGACAGCCAGGCATAGGCATCGCCGATATAGGCGGTGCGCGAATTGGTCAGCTGGTAGGCGGCGCCCCGGGCCATTTCCAGCACGCCGAGGGAGACGATAAAGGAGGGGATGCGCCAGGCCACGGTCACACTGCCGGTGAGGGTGCCGGTCAGGGCCGCGCAGAACATGCCCAGGGCGGCTGCCGGCAGGATGCCCCAGCCCCATTCCAGGGTGGCGACGCTGACCACGGCGGCGGCCAGGGCGACCACCGAACCCACCGAGAGATCGATGCCGCCGATGATCAGGATGAAGGTCATCCCGGTCGCCAGCACCATCAGATCGGGGATCTGGTTGGCCAGGGTGGTGAAGGTGGCGTAGGAGAGAAAGTGGCTGCTCATCAGCGAGAACAGCACGATCATGGCCAGCAGGGCGGCGGCCAGGCCGATGTAGGTGCCCAGGCCCAGGCCGAAGGCACGCCGGGAAGAGGTGACGGGAAGACTGCTCATCGAATGGCTTCCTGAGAAAGGGTTTGCGGCGGGACAGGTTCTTCCAGCAGGGCTTCGCGGGAGCGATAGCCGGCGAAGGCGGCGGCCAGCAGCCGCTCCTGATCCCAGTCATGGCGTTCGAAGGTGGCTTCCAGGCGGCCGGCGGAGATCACGCCGATCCGATCGCAGATCAGCATCAGCTCGCGCAGGTCGCTGGAGACCACGACCAGGGCCTTGCCCTGGCGGGTGAGTTCGGCCAGCAGGCCATAGATCTCGAACTTGGCGCCGACGTCGATGCCGCGCGTGGGTTCGTCGAACAGCATTACCTGGCAATCGCGTTCCAGCCAGCGTCCGATCACCACCTTCTGCTGGTTGCCACCGGAGAGTTCGCCCACGGGCTGGGTGCCGTCGTTGCAGCGGATGCGCATGCCCCTGATATGGCGCTCAGCCAGGGCCGCTTCGCGTGTGCCGCTGACCAGGCCCTGTCGCGCGACCTTGGCCATGTTGCCCAGGGCGATGTTGGCGCTGATCGGCTGGCTGAGCAGCAGGCCTTCGCCCTTGCGATCCTCGGTGATGAGGGCGATGCCCTGGCGCACCACCTTGGCCGGCGAACCCAGGTCGACCGGCTTGCCGGCCAGGTGCACCGTGCCGGAATCGGCGCGATCGGCGCCGAAGATCAGGCGCAGGAGTTCGGTCCGTCCGGCACCGATCAGGCCGGAGATACCATAGATCTCGCCCGCGCGGACGCTGAAGGAGACATCCTGGACCTTGTCGGCGCGCGTGAGACCCTTGACCTCCAGCAGGGGCGGGCCGAAGCGGCGTTCGCCCATGTCGAGGTGCTCGCCGAGATCGCGGCCGACCATGAGGCTGACGATCTGGTCGGTGCCGTACTCGGCCATGGGCGCATCGGCCACCAGCCGACCATCGCGCAGCACCACCAGTTGCTGGGCGATGCGCTTGAGTTCTTCCAGGCGATGGGAGATGTAGACCAGGGCCACGCCCCGGGCGCGCAGGCGCTCGATCTGCTCGAACAGCAAATCCACCTCGCGCGAGGTGAGCATGGCGGTCGGCTCGTCGAGAATCAGCACCCGGCAATCGCCGATCAGGTTGCGGGCGATTTCCACCATCTGCTGGTGACCGACACCCAGTTCGGCGATGGGGGTATCCGGATCTATGGCCTCCAGGCCGACCTGGGCCATGGCCAGCCGCGCCTGCTCGCGCAACTGGCGGCGGTCGATCCAGCCCAGTCGCCGGGGCAGGCGATCGAGAAAGAGATTTTCCGCCACGGTAAGGGTGGGCAGCAGATTGAGTTCCTGCATGACCATCCGCACCCCCTGGGCTTCCGCCTCACGGCGGCTGCCCGGGGCATAGGGTCGGCCGAGGAAGCTCAGCTCGCCGGTGGTGGGTTGCACCAGGCCACAGAGGATCTTGGACAGGGTGCTCTTGCCGGCGCCGTTTTCCCCGGTGAGCGCCAGCACCTGGCCGGCGCGCAACTCCAGGTCCACGCCGCCGAGTACCGGCTGGGCATAGGTCTTGCCGATGCCACGGGCGCTGAGGATGACCTCGGACGACATGGGGGCTCTCCTTGGCTCAGGGCTGGGTGACGAGTTCGACCGGCGTTTCGATCACACCGTCCTTGGCACCGGTGGGCTCGCCCTTGACCAGCTTGAGCGCGGCGTCGATACCGAACACGGCCTGCTTGGCGGCGAACTGGTCGGCGGTGGCGAGGACGCGACCGTCTTTCAGCATCGGGTGGATGGCCTTGATGTTGTCGTAGCCGACGATCTGCACCTGACCTTTCTTGCCCGCAGCCCGCACGGCGGAGACGGCACCCAGCGCCATGCTGTCGTTGCCGGCCAGCAGGGCCTTCAGGTCGGGGTATTCGTTGAGCATGGCCGCGGCGACGGCGTTGCCCTTGTCGATTTCCCAGTTGCCGGACTGCACGCCGACGATCTTCATGCCGGCCGCTTCCATGGCGTCCTTGAAGCCTGCGGTGCGCTGCTGGGCGTTGGTGGTGGTGGAGACGCCCTCGATGATGCCGACCTGATCACCCTGCTTGAGCTGCTTGGCCAGGTACTCGCCCACCAGGCGTGCGCCCTTGCGGTTGTCGGGGCCAACGAAGGGAATGTCCAGGGACTTGGACTTGAGCACCTCGGGATCCAGGCGATTGTCGATGTTGACCACCTTGATGCCGGCGTCGCTGGCCTTCTTCAGCACCGGGATCAGCGCCTTGGAGTCGGCCGGGGCGATGACCAGGGCATCGACCTTGGACACGATCATCTGCTCGACGATACGGATCTGGCTGGAGGTGTCGGTCTCGTCCTTGATCCCGTTGGAGATCAGGTCGAAGTCGGCGGAATGCTCTTTCTGGTAGGTCTTGGCACCGTCTTCCATGGTCAGGAAGAATTCGTTGGCCAGGGACTTCATGACCAGCGCGACCTTGGGCTTTTCGGCGGCCGTGGCATGACTGGCGGTGAGCGGCAGGATCAGCGAAGCGGAGGCGAGAGCGATAGCCGCCAGCAGGCGGGCAGGGCGAAAGGCCAGCATAGGGAATCTCCGAATTCTTATGGTTCTTGTGGTCGCGCAAACGTTTGCGCGTGATCGAGGATGTCCGCTTCGTTGGTAGCTGTCAACGCGAGTCACTACATGAATCGATTCAGCTCGCAGGGAGGGCGGGTTGGCCCTCGCCGGGCGGGCACCGGTATACTGGGCAATCGTGTTCAACCAGGCGCCCGGCGCCCGAGAGTCTCTGCCATGTCCTTTTCCGAATCCGCCCTGAAGTCCCTCATCCGCGCCGTGCCCGATTTTCCCAAGCCGGGGGTGATCTTTCGGGACATCACGCCACTGTTCCAGTCGCCCGAGGGGCTGCGCGCCGTCATGGCGGAGCTGCTGGAGCGCTATCGTTCGGCGGCCTTCACCCACGTCGGGGCGCTGGATGCGCGCGGATTCCTCATTGGCCCGATCCTGGCCTACGAACTGGGCAAGCCGCTGGTGCTGTTCCGCAAGCAGGGCAAGCTGCCGGCAGAGCTGCTGACCGAGGTCTACAGCACCGAATACGGCGATTCGGTGATCGAGGTACACAAGGACAGCGTCGGTGCCGGTGATTCGGTGCTACTGGTCGACGATCTCATCGCCACCGGCGGGACCCTCGTCGCCGCCGGCAACCTGATCCGCCGCCTGGGCGCCGAAGTCCACGAAGCCGCGGCCATCGTCGACCTGCCCGAACTGGGCGGCTCCAAGCGCCTGCAAGCCGCCGGCATCCCCACCTTCGCCCTGACGAGCTTTGCGCTGTCCGAATATTGAGTTGCAGTTGATCGCGACCATCGCGGTCCGCGCTGCTGTGCCTTTGCTCTCGTTTATCGCGGCCATGGGCCGCTCCTACAAATACACCGAACAAAGGTAGGAGCGGCCCATGGCCGCGATTGCGTCCAGCCCGTAGTGTGGAAAACCGCGTAGCGTTTTCCACCTGATGCCAATGCCCGTTCGTGGACAAGGCTGCGCCGTTGTCCACCCTACGACGGTAGTACCTTTGCGCCGGTCCTGTTGGGCTTCAACGATGGAGCCGTCTCGGCCCAATCTACGCTTCATCGCAACCCAGCCAGCCTCTCGTCAAAGCTCAGCCGTAGGCGTTTTGGGCGCCAGCGGATACAGATCCACCTCGTCCGCCAGCTTGGGCAGCTCGTCGAGGAAGGCGAGGGTATGAGGCTGGTTGAAGTGGTCGTCCTGGGCGGCGAGCGAGATCCAGCGGGCCTGGACCACCCAGATATCGACGTCCTCGCTACCCTGGAATACCCGATAATCCAGGCACCCCTCGTCGCGCACCGCTACCGCGGCCAGATCCAGCAGGTGGGCGCCCAGCGCCTGGGAACGCTCGGGTTGGGCTCTGAACAGGGTAAGGCTGTGGACGTCCGCCATGGCGTGCAGGTCTCCTGGAGATTCCAGGCTTCGACCCTCCGGGCCGGCGGACGTCGCGGCCGACTCAGCGATTGATCAGGCTGAGGAATTCGACGCGAGTGGCATCGCTGGCGCGGAACTGGCCGAGCATCACCGAGGTGACCATGGAGGAATTCTGCTTCTCCACGCCACGCATCATCATGCACATGTGCTGCGCCTCGATGACCACCGCGACACCGGCCGCACCGGTGACCTTCTCGATGGCTTCGGCGATCTGCCGGGTCATGTTTTCCTGGATCTGCAGTCGGCGGGCGAACATGTCGACGATGCGTGCCACCTTGGACAGCCCCAGCACCTTGCCCTTGGGCATGTAGGCGACATGGGCCTTGCCGATGAAGGGCAGCATGTGGTGCTCGCACAGCGAGTACAGCTCGATGTTCTTGACCAGCACCATCTCGCTGTTGTCCGAGGTGAAGAGCGCCTCGCCCACCACCTCTTCCAGCGTCTGGGTGTAGCCACGGCAGAGGTACTGCATGGCCTTGGCCGCGCGCTTGGGCGTGTCCACCAGCCCCTCCCGGCCGATGTCTTCGCCGAGTCCGGTCAGGATCGAGGAGTAGTGCTGTTCGAGAGACATTTGGGTTCCTGTTTGTCGATAAGGAGGTTGGCGCTCGGATGAGACGTCACCCGAGTCGCGGAGTCACTCGTCGCGACCTTCGAGCATGGTGCGCTTGAGCAAGACATAAAGCGAGCCGGTCCCGCCGTGGCGGGGCCGGCAGGAGGTGAAGCCCAGCACCTGGACGTGCTGGCGCAACCAGGTGTTGACGTGACTCTTGATCAGCGGTCGGCGCCCATCCAGGCGCGCGGCCTTGCCATGGGTGATGCGCACGCAGCGGATTTCCAGGCGGGTGGCCTCGGCGAGAAAGTCCCAGAGGGTCTCCCGGGCTCTTTCCACGGTCATGCCATGCAGGTCCAGACTGCCCTCGAAGGGGATCTGGCCGCTCTTGAGGCGCTTCAGCTGGGTGTCCTGGACGCCATCGCGGCCCCAGTAGAGTTCGTCTTCGGCGCCTACATCGATGACGAAGGCATCGCTCAGGCCATCCACCCGGGTCGTGGTCGAGGTCCTGGTCGCATCGGCCCGGCGCTGGGCGATCTGGCCCAGGTCGGCGCGCGACTTGCCGGTGTCGGCGCGATCCTGCCTGAGCGGACGGATCCCGCGGGTGAAGTCAGCGAAAGAGGCATCGTCGTCGTGCATGGCGTTCTCCGGTGTAGGACGTCATTCTACCGACGGGTCAGGACTCGTGCAGCAAGCGGCTCACCGCAGCCAGCGCGGCGCGTTGCCGCTCTGGCCAGTCGCCGGCAATTTCCAGCACCGGCTGGCCATGGGTCCGCAGCCAGTCCCGGCAGTTAGCGAAGAATGCCAGGCGCTCGGCGAGCTCCGGCTGGCAGCGCTGGCCGTCGTCCTGCCAGGCGACGTCGCGCGGATCGAGCAGCAGGTGCAGGTCGTAGCGCCGGGCCAACAGCGCCGGCTCCAGCCAGGCGGGCGCCGCATCGAACAGCAGGCGACTCCACAGCAGGTTGCTCAGCAGATGGGTGTCCAGCAGCAGCAAGGCCGGCGCACGGGCCCGCGCCTGGTCTTCGCGACGCAATTGCTCGCGGGCGATGAGCTCCACATCCGCCAGGCTGGTGTCGGTGCCGTGCGCCGCGCAGTATTCGCGAACGTACTCATCGACCCGGACACCGCCGAATCTCTCGCTCAGGATCGTCGCCAGCCAGGATTTGCCACTGGATTCGGGGCCGGTCAGCACCACCACCTTCATCGTGCGGTCGCCAGGGTGCGGCGCCAGTCCAGCCAGCCGTAGGCGGCGAGACCGACAAAGACCGCATAGAGGATCGCGGTGGGGTAGAGGCCCTTGTAATAGAAGAGGCCCACATAGATGACGTCCAGCACGAACCACAGCACCCAGCATTGCAGCCGCTTCTGCGCCATCCAGAACTGGGCGACCAGGCTGAAGCCGGTGAGCGCCGCATCCAGCCAGGGCAGGGCGGCATCGGTGTGGGTGCCCATGAGATAGCCGAGGGCAAGGCTACCCAGGGCGCCGACGCCAAGACCGACCAGCAACGGCCTCGCCGCGAGCGAGCTGACCACCCGGCCCTGGTGCTGCTGGCCACCCCTCAGCCATTGCCACCAGCCATAGAGCTGCAGCACCGCATAGATGCACTGCAGCAGCATGTCGGAATACAGCTTCACGTCCAGGAAGATCCAGGCGTAGAGCACCACCATCACCAGCCCGATGGGCCAGGCCCAGATGTTCTGGCGAACCGTCAGCCAGACGGCGATCACCCCGAGAACGGCGGCCAGCAGCTCCACGGGCGACATGCCCAGCAGGGTAGTGAGGGACTCCAGAAACGACATGCTTCACATCCGGAAAGATTGAATTCGTCATTGTACGGCACCTAATGGGTGTCTATCGGTCTCTTCAACCGGTCTCGCTCTGGTAAGGTGCCGGGCGCTGACTTCAGCACACGCTGTCTTGGGTACCGCGAAGGGCCACGCCCTGCGGAGCGTGACGGTTCGAACCCCGTTGCCGCCGGAGCCTGCAGCTCCGGCTACCTGCAAATGTTTCACTTGGATGGAGTAATACCATGGACCTATGGAGTGCCTTGCAGGCGCTGATTCTGGGGATCGTCGAGGGCATCACCGAGTTTCTGCCGGTTTCCAGTACCGGCCACCAGATCGTGGTGGCGGATCTGATCGGCTTTCGCGGCGATACCGTCATTGCCTTCAACATCGTGATTCAGCTGGCGGCCATCCTGGCCGTGGTCTGGGAGTACCGCTTCAAGGTCTTCGAGATCGTCACCGACCTGCCGCGCAAGTCCTATGCGCAGCGCTTCACCGGCAATCTGATCGTCGCCTTCCTGCCCGCTGCGGTGCTGGGCGTGATCCTCGGTGATCTGATCCACGAATACCTGTTCAACCCCATCACCGTGGCCTTCGCCCTGGTGATCGGCGGCGTGATCATGATCTGGGCGGAAAAGCGCAAGCATCGCATCCGTGTGGAAGAGGTGGACGACATGCGCTGGCATGACGCCCTCAAGGTCGGCTGCGCCCAGTGCCTGGCGATGATTCCGGGCACCTCGCGCTCCGGTTCCACCATCATCGGCGGCCTGCTGTTCGGCCTGTCGCGCAAGGCGGCCACCGAGTTCTCCTTCTTCCTGGCCATGCCGACCATGGTGGGTGCGACCGTCTACTCGGTCTACAAGTACCGCCACATGTTCGTTCCCAGCGATGCGATGATCTTCGCGGTCGGCTTCGTCACCTCCTTCATCTTCGCCATGCTGGCGGTGAAGGCGCTGCTGAAATTCATCGGCAACCACAGCTATGTGGTCTTCGGCTGGTACCGCATCGTCTTCGGACTGCTGATCCTGGCCACCTGGCAATTCGGCTGGATCGACTGGCACGCGGCCAAGGCGGCCGGGTGAAGCCCGAGCAGGAACAGCAGAGCCGGCGCAAGCCGGCTCGTGCGTCTACGCAGAACGCTTCCCCCAAGGCCGCCAAGCGGGCAGGGTCGCTGACGCCCTATCAGCAACGCGCGGCCATCGCCCGCCAGGACATGCTGGCGCTATTGCAGATCGCGGTCTTCATCCTGCCCCTGGTGGGCATGCTGTCCCTGGCCTTCGGCCGCGGGGTGCTCTGGCCGTTGCCGCTCTATCTGATCGCGAGCATCGTCACCTACCAGCTCTACAGGCACGACAAGCAGCGCGCCCGCGACAAGGGCTGGCGCGTGTCGGAGCGCATGCTGCACCTGGGCGAATTGCTCGGCGGCTGGCCAGGCGCCCTGATCGCCCAGCAGCGATTCCGCCACAAGACGGTCAAGCTGAGCTTTCGGCTGGTGTTCTTCGCCATCGTCGCCCTGCACCAGCTGCTCTGGCTGGATGTGCTCTGCGGCGGCTTTCTGCATCGTCACCTGCCGCTCTGAGATCAGCCAGGCGGCATGGGTGCAGCTGATGGGCTAGGCTTGGCGGGCGAAAGCCCCCGTTGCCCAGGAGCCCCACGTTGCGAATCCCCCTGTCGATCCTTACGCCGCTCTTCCTGTCCCTGACGCTCGCGGCCTGTAGCCAGAGTCGCGAGACCTCCTTGCCCACGGCCCCCGAGGCCGGTTCCGGTTACCGCCCTGGGTTGACGGCCAGCGCAGCCACCCGGCAGATGGCGGCAGCGGCGAATCCCCTGGCCGCCGAGGCAGGGCGGGAGATCCTGCGCCAGGGTGGCTCGGCCATCGACGCCGCCATCGCCATGCAGGCGGTCCTGACCCTGGTCGAGCCGCAATCCTCGGGGATCGGCGGCGGCGCCTTCCTGCTCTACTGGGACGGTCGCAAGGTCCAGGCTTACGATGGTCGCGAGACCGCGCCGGCGGGGGCCACGGAAAGGCTCTTCCTGCATGCGGACGGCAGCCCCATGGCCTTCGAGGAGGCGCGTATCGGCGGCCGTTCGGTTGGGGTGCCCGGGGTCTTGCGCGCGCTGGAGCTGGCGCATCGCGACCAGGGCAAGCTGGCCTGGCAGGTGCTGTTCGAGCCAGCCATCCGCCTCGCCCGCGAAGGTTTCCCATTGTCGCCGCGACTGCATAACCAGCTGGTGCATGATCCCTTCCTCAAGCAGTCGCCCGGCATGGCTGCGCTGTACCTGGATGCCCAGGGCCAGGTGAAGCCGGTGGGTACCCGGCTGCGCAATCCCGAGTTGGCCGATACCCTGGCGCTGATCGCCCGGGAAGGCGCCGGAGCGCTCTATCGTGGCGACCTAGGCAAGGCCATCGCCACGGCCGTGCAGCAAAGCCCCAATCCCGGCAGCCTGAGTCTCCAGGACCTGGCCGGCTATCGCGCCAGGACCCGTACGCCGCTGTGCACCGACTACCAGCGCTGGCGTGTCTGCGGCATGCCGCCGCCCGCCGGTGGCATCACCGTGGCCCAGACCCTGGGCATCCTCCAGGCCCTGGAGGCCCGTGATCCGGCCTGGGCCCTGGCGCCGCTGCGGCCGGTGCCGACCGCGCTGCCGGCGGCCCGGGAGCCACGTCCCGAAGCCGTGCATCTGATCGCCGAGGCCGAGCGCCTGGCCTATGCCGATCGCGCCCAGTACGTGGCCGATCCGGAGCTGGTGCCGGTCAATGTCAAGGGCCTGCTCGACCCGGGTTATCTGGCCAGTCGTGCCCAGCAGGTCGGCGAGCGAAGTATGGGCAAGGCGGCGCCCGGTGTTCCGCCCGGACCGACCCTGGCCTGGGCGCCGGATCGCTCGCCGCTGCGCATCTCTACCTCCCAGGTGGTGGCCGCGGATGCCTGGGGCGGCGCCCTGTCCATGACCACCACGGTGGAGAGCTACTTCGGCTCCCACCTGATGGTGAAGGGCTTCATGCTCAACAATCAGCTGACGGACTTTTCCTTCGTGCCGCAGGAGAAGGGCCTGCCGGTGGCCAATCGGGTGGAGCCGGGCAAGCGGCCGCGCTCGACCATGTCGCCGACTCTGGTCTTCGATCGCCAGAGCAATGAGCTGCTGGCCGCGCTGGGCTCGCCGGGCGGTTCACAGATCGCCGGCTATGTGGTCAAGACCCTGGTCGGCCTCCTGGATTGGCAGCTGGATCCCCAGGCGGCGGCGGGGCTGCCGAATTTCGGCAGCCGCAACGGCCCCACCGAGCTGGAGCGCGGCGAGACCACCCCGGCCCTGCGCCAGGCGCTGGAGCAGCGTGGGCATCAGGTGCGCGAGGACGAGATGACCAGTGGCATCCAGGTCATTCGCCGAGTCGGATCAGGCTGGCAGGGTGGTGCGGACCCACGGCGGGAGGGGGCGGCGCTGGGGGATTAGGCGGAGGCCTGGAGGATA
>NZ_WHOV01000201.1:0-14660 GCF_009765395.1 Pseudomonas sp. BAV 4579
GACGGTACATGCCCAGCTCCGACCACTCGGCCGGCGCATGGAAATCGCTGCCCGCACTGACCATCAGACCGAATTCCCGCGCCAGAATTGCCAGGGTGCCGACCTGCTCCGCCGGCTGCACGCCGTTGACCACCTCGATGGCATGGCCGCCGCCGCTGACGAATTCGCCGATCAGCTTGCGCAGCTTGGTGCGGGTGAAGCCATAGGCCAGCGGATGCGCCAGGCTGATCCAGGCCTTGGCGCCCTTGAGCGTCGCCAGGGTCTCGGCCAGGGTCGGCCAATGCTGCTTGACGTCGCCGAGCTTGCCGCCGCCGAGCCATTTGCGGAAGGCATCGCCGCGGTCCGCGACATGGCCGGCCTGCACCAGGTATTCGGCGAAATGCGGCCGGGCCGGCGCATTGCGACTGTCGCCCAGGGCCAGTTGCACCGCGCGAGCCCCTTCCAGGGTGCCGGGCATGCCCTTGGCCGCCAGCCGCCGGTCGATTTCCCGGGCGCGCTCCCAGCGACCTTCGTGCAGGGCTTCCAGGGCGGCATTCAGCTCCGGCGCCTCAGGGGCGAAGTTGTAGCCCAGCACATGCAGCGTGGCGCCGCCCCAGGTACAGGACATTTCGATCCCGGGGAGCAGGCGCAGACCCAGGCCATCCGCGGCTTCCAGGGCTTCGGCGTAGCCGTCCAGGGTGTCGTGATCGGTGATGGCCAGCAGCTGCACCCCGCGCTCATGGGCTCGTCTGACCACCTCGGCGGGCGCGAAGGCACCGTCCGACGCGGTGGTATGACAGTGCAGGTCGATACGCATGGCTTTCTCCTCCGGCTTCATCAGGTATTATGCCGCGATGCACTGTTATCGGCTGCGTTAATGAAACAATTCATCGATTTCATCCCCCTGCTCCTGTTCTTCCTGGTGTACAAGCTCGATCCGCGTCCGCTGGAATTCGCCGGGCATGCCTTTACCCTGGGCGGCATCTTCAGTGCCACCGCGGTTCTGATCATTGCGTCCCTGGTGGTCTATGGCGCGATCTTCGCGACCCAGCGCCGGCTGGAAAAGAGCCAGTGGCTGACGCTGATCGCCTGCCTGGTGTTCGGCGGCATGACCCTGGCCTTCCATAGCGAGACCTTCCTGAAATGGAAGGCACCGGTGGTGAACTGGCTCTTCGCCTTGGCCTTTCTGGGCAGCCAGTTCATCGGCGACAAGCCGCTGATTCAGCGCATGCTGGGCCACGCGGTGCGCCTGCCGGCGCCGATCTGGACGCGGCTGAACATCGCCTGGATCATCTTCTTCATCGTTTGCGGTTGCGCGAATCTCTATGTGGCCTTCACCTACGAAAGCTTCTGGGTCGACTTCAAGGTCTTCGGCAGTCTGGCGATGACCCTGGTGTTCATGCTTGGCCAGGGCCTCTATCTGGCGCGCCGTCTGCAACCCATGGATGAACCGCGAGACTGATCCCATGAGCCAGATACTGCTGATCGACGACGACCAGGAGCTGTGCGAGCTGCTCGGCGCCTGGCTGAAACAGGAAGGCTTCGAAGTCACCGCCTGCCATGCCGGCAGCGATGCCCGCACCCAGTTGCGCGAAGCCACGCCGGACGTGGTGGTACTGGATGTGATGCTGCCGGACGGCAGTGGCTTGGAACTGCTCAAGCAGCTGCGCAGCGATCATCCGCAACTGCCCGTGCTGATGCTGTCGGGACGGGGCGAGCCGCTGGACCGCATCCTCGGCCTGGAACTGGGCGCCGACGACTATCTGGCCAAACCCTGCGATCCGCGTGAACTCACCGCACGGCTGAGAGCCATCCTCAGGCGCAGCCATCCGGCCCAACCCGCGGCCCGCCTGCAGCTTGGCGATCTGTCGCTGAGTCTGGCACGGGGCGTCGCCAACATCGGCGAAACCGAGATCACCCTGACCCTCACCGAGAGTCGCATCCTCGAAGCCCTGCTGCGCCAGCCGGGCGAACCCCTGGAAAAGCAGGCGCTGGCCCAGGCAGCACTCGGACGCAAGCTGACGCTCTACGATCGCAGTCTGGACATGCACGTCAGCAATCTGCGCCGCAAGCTCGGCAGCCATGCCGACGGTCGCCCGCGCATCCTGGCGCTGCGGGGCCGCGGCTACTACTACAGCGTCTAGTCCTCCGCGCAGCCTTTACCCCCTCTTTACGCCCGCTGACCGCCACTGACTCCCCCACTCCTAGACTGGGCTCATCCGGTATTGCACCGGTCATCCCAAGGAGATTTCCCGATGCGCAAACTCATGCCCGCCGTGCTGTTCGCTGCCCTGCTGCCGACCCTGACCCTGGCCGCCACCCAGGACAGCACCGACCTCACCCCGCCGCCCCACGGCAAGCTGATGGACGGTGGCCCGCGTGGCGATGGCCCCCTGCGTGGCCTCAAGCTGACGCCCGAGCAACGCGAGCAGGTCGGCAAGCTGATGGGCGAGGAACGCCAGCAGCAGCGCGAGATCGTCAAGAGCTATCTCGACAAGCTGCCCGAGGACCAGCGCAAGGCCCTGCACGATCAGCTGGATGGCAATCGCGACAAGACCCGCCAGTCCATTCGCGCCCTGCTCAAGCCCGATCAGCAGAAGCGCTTCGACGAAATGGAGAAGAAGCGCGAGGATCGCGCCAAGGAGTGGGCGGAATTCCAGCAGTGGAAGCAGGACCACAAGTCCTCGTAATCCCCGATCGCTGCGCCGACAGTCCTCGGCGCAGCGTCCTATCAAGAACCTGCCCAACGTCTCGCAAGCTGGAGATAAACAAGGCCTAGGCGGCCCCACGAAAATGCCTGAGGAAGCGGATCGGACCCGCGCTCGGATTTACGGGTGGTAAATGAGCATTCCGACGGGGCCGCCTAGGTGGGGCTGGCCTTCCAGGGCATTTTCAACGCCGTTTGGCCGACGCGCAGCAGACTTTGAGCAGCTTCCAAGGCGACCGCATGGTTTTTCGTTCCCTCTTCTGGCGCATCTTCGCCACCTTCTGGCTGGCCATCCTCTCCGCGGTCGGCCTGACCATGCTGCTCGGCCACCTGGCCGACCAGGATTCCTGGATCCTCGCGCAGCATCCCGGCTTGCGCGACCTTCCCGAACAATGGGTGCAACGCTATGAAAACGACGGTCCCGCCGCTGCCCAGGGCTTGCTCGAACAGCGCAAGGGCCGCTACGGCATCGATGTGCTGGTGCTGGGCGAGAACGGCTCGCCCCTGGTGCGCGTCACCTTGCCACCGCGCATCTTCGACCAGGATCTCGACCAGCCCCAGCGGCAGCAGCGTCCCGGCCCCGGCGCCCGCGATCCCAACCGGCCCCTACCCTGGCGACGCCTGACCGACGAATACACCAGTCCGAGCGGCCAGAATTACCTGTTCATCTACCACCTGCCGACGCCCGAGCTGGGCGCATGGCGCCGGCAGAGCCTGTTCTGGCCGGTCGGCATGCTGGCTATCGCCACCGTGGTGCTGACCCTGTTCAGCCTGCTGCTGACCCTGAGTCTGACCCGACCGCTCAATCATCTGCGCCGCGCCGTCCACGACCTCGGGCAGACTGCCTATCAGCAGGACACCTTGGCCCGCCTGGCCCGGCGCAAGGACGAACTGGGCGTGCTGGCCGAAGACTTCAATCGCATGGGCGCCCACCTGCAGCGCCTGATCGACAGCCAGCGGCAGCTGCTGCGCGACGTGTCCCACGAATTGCGGTCACCACTGGCGCGGCTGCGCATCGCCCTGGCGCTGGCCGAACGCTCCGATCCCCGTGATCTGGGCAACATGTGGCCGCGACTGACCCTGGAATGCGATCGCCTGGAAACCCTGATCGGCGAGATCCTCGCCCTCGCTCGCCAGGAGGCCGACCCGGGTCCACCCGAGCAACTGGAATTGCATCCGCTGCTGGAAGGCCTGGTGGAGGATGCCCAGCTCAGCGCACCTCAGCAGCGTGTGGAACTCGACGTGCCCGTCGCCCTGCGGCTGGATGGCTGGCCGGACGTGCTGGAACGCGCGCTGGACAATCTGTTGCGCAATGCGCTGCGCTTCAATCCACCCGCGCAGCCCATTGTCATTTCGGCGACGGCAGCCAAGGGCGAGATCCGCATCCAGGTGCTCGACCACGGCCCCGGAGTCAAGACAGCCGACCTGCCGCGCCTGGGTGAGCCCTTCTTCCGCTCGGATCAACAGCACGCCACTGGCTACGGCCTCGGCCTGGCCATCGCCCGCCGCGCCATCGAGCGCCATGGGGGCGAGCTGCACCTGAGCAATCATCCGGACGGCGGCTTTCTCGCCACCGTCATCCTGCCGCTCAGGCCGGTCCTGGCCAATGGCTGACCTGAGCGCTCAGATCACGCGGCGCCGGGACGCGCGGCGCTACTTCCGGCGTGCCCAGGTAGATGTAGCCCACCAGCTGTTCGTTTTCGGCCAACCCGAGCCCCTGCAGCACCCAGGGGTCGTAGCTGAAGTCACCGGAGCGCCAGACCGCCCCCAGCCCCAGGGCGAAGGCCGCGTTGACCAGGCCGTGGGCAACGCAGCCAGCGGTGATGATCTGCTCCTGGACGGGCACCTTGGGGTGCTCCTGCAGGGTGGCAACGACGGCGATCACCAGGGGCGCTCGCAGTGGCATGCGCCGAGCCTTGTCCAGGGCCGCTGCATCCGCATCGGGCTCACGACGGCGCAGGGCGTCGGCATAGAGCTCGCCGAGCGCGGTGCGGCCCTCGCCGGCCACCAGCAGCAGCCGCCAGGGGCGCAGCAGCTTGTGGTCCGGCGCCCGGTCCGCGGCGCGCAGCAGGATTTCGAGTTGCTCGGGGGTCGGACCTGGCTCGGTCAGGCGACCGACCGAGGCGCGAGTGCAAAGGGCTGCGAGGGCATCCATAGCGTCTCTCCTGTAAAGATGCCGCAGTGTAACCCAGGGATGACTGCCGAATCTGGCTGTCACAGCAGCGGAATGGCCGACAATCTTGGCCGCCGCCGGGGCGGTCGGCTAAGATCGCCAATGCAAGAAAACCCGGCCGCTTTCATCGTCGCGAACGGAGTTATCCCGACCTCTCGCCTTTTTCGAAACGGACCCGACAGATGAAGTTTGCGCTCAACCGGTTCCTCGCTGCGTCCGGTGACAGCCTGGGCGTCTACTACGCCCGGGTATTCGCCTATCTGATCGCCGCTGCCAGCGTCACTGCGGGTTACTACGTCCAGGCCGATGCCGTGGGCCTCTGGCTGATCCCCTACGCCCTGCTCTATCCGCACGTGGCCCAGACCCTGAGCCTCAAGCTCCGGCGCGACCGTGGCGCCCAGACCGATGTAATGCTCGCCGCCGTAGACGCCATCCACGTCGGCATGGCCGCGGTGGTGTTGCGCTTTCCGCTGATGCCCACCCTGATGCTGCTGTTCATGCTCGGCTACACCAGCATGCTGCGCGGTGGCCCCCGCCTGCTCGGTCTCTGCCTGCTGTTCGCCACCAGCGCCGCGGCGCTGGGCAGTGCCACCTTCTTCCAGGGCGTCGACCTGACCAGCCCGCTGCTGGTGGCGGTCACCAGCGTGGTGGGCACCATGCTGCACCTTTGGGGCACCGGCTACTTTCTGCACCGGCAGCGCAAGCGCCTGATCCAGATCAACGACGACCTCAAGCGCGAGCAGGAGAAGTCGGCGATCCTGGCGCACAACCTGGCGAAGTACCTTTCGCCCCAGGTCTGGGAATCCATCTTCACCGGCAAGCAGCACATCGCCCTGGGCACCCAGCGCAAGAAGATCACGGTGTTCTTTTCCGACATTAAAGGCTTCACCGAGCTGTCCGAAGAACTCGAGGCCGAAGCCCTCACCGACATGCTCAACAACTACCTCAACGAGATGTCGAAGATCGCCGTGAAGTACGGCGGCACCATCGACAAGTTCGTCGGCGACTGCGTAATGGTGTTCTTTGGCGACGCCAACAGCCAGGGCGCCAAGAAAGACGCCGTGGCCGCGGTCTCCATGGCCATCGCCATGCGCAAGCACATGAAGGTCCTGCGCCAGCAGTGGCGCAGCCAGGGCATCAACAAGCCACTGGAGATCCGCATGGGCCTGAACACCGGTTACTGCACGGTCGGCAACTTCGGTTCCAGCACGCGCATGGACTACACCATCATCGGTCGCGAAGTGAACCTGGCCAGCCGCCTGGAAAACGCCGCCGACGCCGGCGAGATCCTGATCAGCCACGAGACCTATTCGCTGGTCAAGGAAACCATCATGTGCCGCGACAAGAGCTGGATCACCGTCAAGGGTTTCAGCAAGCCGGTGCAGATCTACCAGGTGGTGGACTTCCGCCGCGACTTGGGCGCCTCCCCCAGCTACGTCGAGCACGAATTGCCGGGCTTCTCCATGTACCTGGATACCAACAACATCCAGAACTACGACAAGGACCGGGTCATTCAGGCGCTGCAACTGGCGGCGGAAAAGCTGAAGGACAAGGTGATCCTTTAACGCGACCGCAGATCCTGCGGCCGCATCCAGACGCACCTCGGCGACCTTAGCTGGGCGCAACCAGACCGCTAGCGCAAGCGGCATTCGAGCTGGTGCCCAGCAGGGCGCTGATGCCCCAACGCGCACCCCAACCTGCCCTCCCTTGGCGATACTCATTGCCGGCAATCAGATCGCATGTTGGCTCGGCAACCGGACAGCGGCGTAGCTGAAGCGAACTCGCTGCTTCGGCCCAGCTGAAAAGGCCCAGGCCCACGTTGGACGGCGCACAGCCCTGGTCTTTCGATACCCACCCTGCCCCGTCCCTTCCAGGAGCACGCGAAGCCGAAGACTTACCTACGACTCCAGGATGGGCATCGCCAGTGATGAGGCCATCTTCCTTTGTGCTGCTGGCAAGCCGGCCTATCCCGATTTTCTGAAAGGTAGCCGGGCGACGATCAGCCTTGGCCAGCGAATCTACGCTGCGCAAAGTACCGATGCGGGTCAGGTGCAGCCCAACCTCCTGGGCAGCGTTCACGGTGAGCCTTCAATAGCACCCCGAAGCGCCTCTCCCCATCATTGAATTGCCCAGAGCGATTTCAATAAGCCATGAAGATGCACGCCATCTCCGCCATGACATGCCTGCCGCATGATCTTCAAAGAAGTACTACCAGCATATTAATTTTCGCCCTACTTATTACATGTACGCCAACACCTATCGTGCAAACCGATGCATCTCCTTTTTATCAAATAGCCTGACCGGATCAAGCCGCCAACCACATCCCCTCTAAAAACACGGCAGCAGTCAGGAAGACGCACTATAAATCATCACCCCACAAGAAATATCAATTAAGCAGAAGGCGCGCGCACTTACCCGCACTTCTGGCCCAACACTCGACCAACACATAGGAATACCGTTATCTTATAATCCGACAATATCTATTTACTTAACCGCCTCTCTTGCCACCCAGTATTTTTTCGCCAAACATACACTCTTCACTTACTGCTGGAGGCCATTGGCCATGGAATTCCAAACAGAAGAGTCCTCATCTTTTTCCAGCCTGGAAAGCCCAGTAGAAGTCTATACGGAGTGGGACCCCCTGGAAGAGGTCATAGTTGGAATAATGGATGACATTCGCGTACCTGAATGGGATACCGGCTTGAGAGCCATCATACCCAGGGAATCGAGCGACTTTTTCCAGACCTACTCAGGACGACGTTTTCCAGAAGAGCTGGTCAGCAAAGCCAGGCAGGAAGTCAATACGCTGGCCAGGATACTGGAAGCCGAGGGCATAAGAGTAAAGCGGCCAAACGAGTCCAATCACCATCAGCCCTTAGTGACTCCCCATTTCACGACAGGTGGCACCTTCTACTCCGCCATGCCAAGGGACTGCCTTTTCGCAATCGGCAAAAAGATCATTGAAGTGCCCATGGCCTGGCGCAGCCGTTACTTCGAGACCTTCGCTTTTCGTGACATCCTGAACGATTACTTCAGCAGAGGTGCTGACTGGATCTCAGCACCCAAGCCGATGCTGAAAGACGACATCTGGGAAAAGGATCATGACTTCGACCAGGAGATTCCATTCAAGTCCATAATCACCGAGGTGGAACCGCTATTTGACGCTGCCGATTTCATGAAAATGGGCCGCGACATCATAGGGCAGCGTAGCCATGTAACCAACAACAAAGGAATCGAATGGCTGCGCAGAACTCTCGAGCCAGACTATCGCATCCATATCTATGAGTTTGAAGAGCCGGGACCCATGCATATCGACACGACGATATTGCCACTGGCACCAGGTCGTGTATTGGTCAACAAAGGCTGGGTGCCGCGGATTCCTGACCTCTTCAAAGACTGGGAAATTTTAAATCCTCCGCCGTCCAACCTGCCAGATGACCATCCGCTTTACATCACCTCCAAGTGGATTCACATCAATGTACTGATGTTGGACGAAAGAACTGTCGTCGTTGAACAGGACGAGGAGGCATTGATCAGTGCCTTTCGCAAGTGGGGATTCAAGACCATCCTCTGTCCGTTCAAACACTTCCAAACCTTTGGAGGCTCTTTTCACTGCGCGACGCTGGATGTCAAACGTCGCGGAAGCCTGAAAAGCTATATCTGATGACTGTCGGCGCCCCGCTTGCAGCAATGGGATGCTCTTAGCGCGCAGGGCCGGAGGCCCTGCGCGCTCGATGGCCCCATCCTATCGGAAAGGCCTATAAGCGCAGAGCATTTCCAGCCAGTGTCCACGGAGCGATACGGGCAGCCGAACCCAAGGCAGAGCATTGAAATGCACGACAAACCTACTGTGCTGATCGTTTCTTCCGACCTTGATGTCACCTCGCACCTGGAAGCGATAAAGGAGCTGCATGACCTGGAGGGCTGGGCGTTCGTCTTCCTGCTGGAGGATTACCTGGGCGAAGCACGCGCTGAACTCAAACGGCCGGAAAACTTCATCGTATCCGACTTCGCTAACGCCACTGAGGTGGCGGATGCGCTGGATAGGATAGCTCACGGCCATAAAATCTCTACGGCGGTCGCTTTTGATGAATTCTCACTCTACGTCGCTGCGTCAGCAAATGATCGCTGGCAACTCCAGGGCATAGCTCGAAAAGATGCTCAACGTTTTCGCGACAAGAAGAAGATGAAAGAAATTGCTCAGCGAGCAGGCATCAAGACAGCCAGGGAAATAACCCTTGATGAAATCAAGCGCGCAGAGATCCAGTTCCCCGTCATCATCAAACCGCGTTCGCTGGCAGGGGCTCAAGGTGTCCGGATCATTTACGCAGCAGAAGAACTTTCAAGAATAGATATAGATTTCAACTCTGACTACCAGGACATGAGTGAGCGTCAGTATCTTATCGAAGCCTACAATCCAAGCGGTATCTATCATATAGACTGTGTCGTTCTCGAAGGAACGCTGGCATTCATATCGGTCGGCGAATACCTGGGAAAACCCATTGATTTCCTGCAGGAAAAACCTTTCGGCACGTTGTCCGTTCCCGAGCGGATGATCGAGGATACCTGGCGCCATTTCGCTGAAGCCGTGATAGCGGCATTCGATGCGCCTGACGGGCTTTATCACATAGAAGCCTTCGCCGGTGCAGAACTACTGGAAATCGCCTATCGACCTGGCGGCGCTGCCATCGTGGAGATGATAGAAATGGTCTATGGATTGGACCTGAAGCATATCCATCTGGCCGCACAATTGCGGTTTAGCGCCGTCGCTCGATATCCAACGCAAGGAAGAAGCCTTCGGCTACATGACCTTTCCTAAAAAGCATCTTGCGACCGATCCGCTCTACGTCACGCAAACCTCCTTTCCGCCCCTCGAAAACATGCCGACTCTGAGAACCTACGCGATGCCCAGAGCAGGCGACCTAGCGTCGGGAAAATTCTACTGCTACAAGGATTCGCTGGGTTCTTTCGTATTTTGTGGCAACCGCAATCTCGTGCTCCAGGACATCGACTACCTGAATAACAACTACCGGGTCGAGGTGGCCGCTGAACAGTGAAAAGCCGCTTTGGAATAAGCCTGCCTCAGAGGATTTTCCACAAAACTGGAGGCTAATTGCGTCATGAGACTAGACCAGCCAAACACCATACTGATCATTTCCTCTGAACTGGATGTCAGTGAGGTAATCGCCAACATCAGCACCACCTACCCCATACCGCGTTGGACGTTCGTCTATCTTCTGGAGGATCTGCTGGATCAGGCCGGAGCGGAATTGATTCGCACCGACACCTTTCTGGTTCGTGACTTTGCCGCCCATGCCGAGATTGAAAGAGCCTTTGACCGAATCGCCAGCGAGTACCGGGTAACTGCGGTCCTACCCAATGATGAATTCGCGGTACACATCGCGGCCTGGGCCAATGAGCGCTGGGGACTGCCAGGGCTAACGCTAGAGGTGGCGGCACGGTTTCGCGACAAGAAGCGAATGTAGCAGATCGCCCAGTCGTTCGACATCCCAACGCCCAGAGAACTCACACTCGACCAGATCAAGGGCGGCGCGGCGACATTCCCGATCATCCTGAAACCCCGATCCCTGGCTGGCGCCGTCGGGGTCAAGATCATCACCAATGCCCTCGAGCTTTCCGACATTCACAGCGGTAAGGATGACGCCTATCAGGATATGAGCGACCGCCAGTACATCCTTGAAACCTATAACAGCCAGCCGCTGTATCAGCTAGATGCAGTCGTCCTAAGGAGACAGCTGGCATTCCTGTCCGCGGGAGAATACCTGGGAAAACCCATCGACTATCTCGCCGAGCGCCCGCTGGGGTACCTCTCCGTGCCCGAAGACGATCTTCAGGCACGCTGGCGACCTTTCATCGAGCGCGTGATGGCTGCGTTTGACGGGCCTGATGGGGTCTACCATATCGAAGCCTTCGGCGACGCCGACGATGGCTTCGAGCTGCTGGAAATTGCCTACCGCCGTGGCGGAGGACCCACGGCCGAAATGGTAGAGCTCGCCCATGGAATAGACCTGCGCCTGCTTCACCTGACGCTTCAATTGGGTCTCTGCGAATCCTTGCAGGCCCACCACGGTGCCGATGCCTGGGCCTACCTGATGTTTCCGAAAAGACACCTGTCCCGTGAAAGGCTTTATGTTACGCACCTGTCGCTCCCGGATAGCGAGAACCTGCCGACATTGAAAATCAGGACCCTCCCGCGCCCAGGGGACACAGCATCGGGTGAATTTTTCTGCCACAAGGATGGCCTGGGAACATTCGTATTCTGTGGTGGGCGGCAAAGAGTCGCTGAAGACGTTCACTACGTTCTGGATCATTACCAGGTCCATCTCGAAGCCAGAAGCAGATAGACCCCTATGGGGCTGTAGAGGCGCGCTGGCAAGCGCCACGGGCGCGCAGCCCCCATCAGGCGCGACCATCGCCTGCAGTCCCTTTCCCAGCTGCCGTGTCTTGTCCAGGCGCCTGCTTCCAGGGTGATCGCCCCATGCCTTGTCGCCAAGCACAGGAAAACGGCGCTCCCTATGGCTCACTCCAGCGCGGGTAGCGTGTTCATCAGCCAGGGAACGATTCGATCCCAATAAAAAGGCCCCGACGCCTTACAGCGCCGGGGCCTGATCTTTGCCAGCGAAACGCTGGGGATCAATCCTCGCGATAGCGACGCAGGCGCAGGGCCTTGCCGGCTACGCGGGTGTCCTTGAGCTTGGTCAGCAGACGCTCCAGGCCGTCCTCGGGCAGCTCCACCAGGCTGAAGGAGTCACGGATCTGGATGCGGCCGATGGCCTCGCGATCCATGCCGCCTTCATTGATGATGGCACCCAGCAGATTCTTGGCGGCAACGCCGTCGCGGGCGCCCAGCGCGGTGCGGCAACGCACGCGGCCTTCCGGCAGCGGCTGCATCGGGCGACGCTCACCACGATCCGGACGTTCGCCGCGCTCACCACGCTCAGGACGATCGCCGCGCTCGGTACGCGGACGGTCGCCACGGCCCGCGCCGGGGGTCAGCGGCTGCTCACGGCGCAACGACTCGATATCGAGGGCGCGGCCGGCGGTCAGCTTGGCCAGCAGCGCAGCGGCCAGGGTCGAAGGATCGCACTGCAGACGCTCGCACAGCTCCTGACGCAGCGCGCCGTGGGTAGCATCGGCATCGGCCAGCAGCGAACCCACGCCATCGGCCAGACGGGAGATACGGGCTTCCAGCACGGCTTCGGCGTCGGGCAGGCGGATCTCGCCGACCCGCTGACCGGTAACGCGCTCGATCACCTGCAGCATGCGCCGCTCGCGCGGGGTGACCAGCAGCAGCGCGCGGCCTTCACGACCGGCACGACCGGTACGACCGATACGGTGCACATAGGACTCGGGATCGTAGGGCATGTCCACGTTGAGCACGTGGGTGATGCGCGCCACGTCCAGACCGCGCGCCGCCACGTCGGTGGCGACCACGATGTCCAGCGAACCGTCCTTGAGGGACTCGATGGTCTTCTCGCGCTGAGCCTGGGGCATGTCGCCGTTCAGGGCGCTGACGCGGTAGCCCTGGCGCTCGAGCAGCTCGGCCAGGTCCAGGGTCGCCTGCTTGGTCCGCACGAAGGCGATCAGGGCGTCGAAGTTCTCCACTTCCAGCAGGCGCAGCACCGAGGCGGGCTTCTGGTCGGCATGGACCATCAGATGCGCCTGCTCGATGCGGGCGACGGTCTGGGTCTTGGCCGCGATGCGGACGTGTTGCGGATTTTTCAGGTGACGTTCGGCAATGGCGCGGATCGACGGCGGCAGGGTCGCCGAGAACAGGACGGTCTGGCGGGTTTCCGGCATGGCTTCGAAGATGAATTCGAGGTCGTCCATGAAGCCCAGCTTGAGCATCTCGTCAGCTTCGTCGAGCACCAGGCGCTGGACGGTGGCCAGCAGGTTGTCGTCACGGCGCAGGTGGTCGCACAGGCGGCCGGGGGTGGCGACCAGTACCTGGGCACCCATGCGCAGGGACTTCAGCTGCGGACCCATGGGCGCGCCGCCGTAGAGAGCCACGACTTTGACGCCAGGCATCTCGGTGGAATAGGTTTCGCAGGCGGTAGCGACCTGCAGGGCCAGTTCACGGGTAGGAACCAGCACCAGAATCTGGGGTTCACGACGGGACGGGTCGAGCTGCGAGAGCAGCGGCAGAGCAAAGGCTGCGGTCTTGCCGGTACCGGTCTGCGCCTGGCCGATCATGTCGTGGCCGGCGAGGATCACCGGAATGGACTGCGACTGGATGGGCGACGGCTCTTCGTAACCGACGGCCTTGATGGCGGCGAGGATGGCGGGATTGAGATTGAGCGCAGCGAAATTGCTGATGTCCTGGGTCATTGTCTTGCCTCGTGTGCTTCGCAAAGACCCCAAAGCCAAGAGCTGCGCTTATCCGAATGACCGAAGTCGCCCAGGCAGCCAAGGTGTGAGCTTTTTGCGAAATAGCGGATGAAAGGGGGTGAAGCGTCTAGGATTGTTCGCCGTCGGGCGAACGCACGACCGGAGTGGCCATGGTGGCGGACCGGGAAAATGCAGTTCCTGAACGGAAGGTCAAAAAGACCGGGGCGAATAATACCCGAACCCTGGACATTTCTCCAGAGAACCTTGGTCTACTTTTGAGGTCAGGTTGCCGCACGCAAGTTGTCCAAATAGGACTCCAGATCGAAGCCGATGCGCAGGCTCAGTTCCCGAACGCGCTGCCGCGTACCCGCCTCGTCCAGCTCCTGTTCCAGACCTGCCGGTACCAGCAGGATCACGTTGCCCTCCACCACCGGGCACTCCCAGTAGTGATGACGGAACAGCCCGCGCAGCAGCGCGGCGCCCAGCGGCTTGCCGTCGGTGGCGCTCCACTGGTTGATCATCAGCCAGCCGCCCGGATTGAGCTTGGCCTGGCAGTTTTCCAGAAAGCGCCAGGCCAAATGGGCGCTGGAGGGGCCGACGTCGGTATAGAGATCGACAAAGATCAGATCGGCAGGCGCTGCGCTGTCGAGCAGGTCCAGGGCATCGCCGATGCGGATCGCCAGGCGCGGATCCTCTCCAAGACCCAGATGCTGCCGCGCCAGGCGCGGCACCGCGGGGCGCAGCTCCAGCGCTTCCACGGCCTCCAGGGGCAGCCACTTGAGGCAGGCCTGCGTCAGGGTACCGGCGCCCAGCCCGAGAAACAGCGCACGGCGGGGCTGCGGGTGGCAGAGCGCGCCCAGCAGCATGGCGCGGTTGTAGTCGTATTCCAGCCAGGCGGGATCCGCGGTGAAGACGCAGCTCTGCTCCACTTCCTCGCCGAACTCCAGGAAGCGATAAGGCCCCACCTCGACCACCCGGATCCGGCCATGGTCGTCGACGACCTCTTCCAGCAATACTTCCGACTCGACCATCACCACCCTCCTCTATAGCCGCCCATGGTAGCCGCGATGGGCACTGTCTATCGAGCGTTGCGCCCGTCATCGGTTACCATGGACGGCTTCGTCGCACCACTCAGAGAAAATCATGTCCGCGCCCTGGAGCCCCACCAGCTGGAGAAGCCTGCCCATCCAGCAGCAGCCCGAATACCCCGATCAAGCCCGCCTCGCCGATGTCGAGCGCACCCTGGCCGGCTATCCGCCCCTGGTGTTTGCTGGCGAAGCCCGCGAATTGCGCCGGCAGTTCGCCGAGGTGACCCAGGGTCGGGCCTTCCTGTTGCAGGGCGGTGATTGCGCGGAAAGCTTCTTCGAATTCTCCGCGGGCAAGATTCGCGACACCTTCAAGGTGCTCCTGCAGATGGCGGTGGTCATGACCTTTGCCGCGGGCTGCCCGGTG
>NZ_WHOV01000202.1:0-2281 GCF_009765395.1 Pseudomonas sp. BAV 4579
GTCGTCCTGGGACGGCTACATCGCCGCGGTCACCGCCGACGCCTGCATCAAGGCCCAGGACAGCGGCGCCATCGAGCCCATCAGTCTGCCCAGCCGACCGGCCTTCTACGGCTGACCGTCGTCCGCTGGCGTCAGGTGCCGCGGCGAGACGCGCGCGACACCTTGCCGGAGCGCTTTCGTGACCGGGCCGCGGTATCCAGCACGTCTGGCGGTAGCCCGCTGGACGCCAGGAACAAAGCCTGCGCCTATGACGGGCGGCAGCCTGCAACACGGATTTACGCCGGCTCCAAAAGCAGCCTGTATATTTTTTCCAGAACATTTGTATTGGAAATAAAATTCCAATACAGTGGTTTCAGGTAGCTGCACGAACACGACCTTGCGCCGCCTGGCCAATGCGTAACCAACAAGAACAAGATCAGGTGCCCTTCCCATGAAAACTTCCGTATCCCCTGCGGTCAGCGCGACTCCTGCGTCCGAACTCTCCCCGCCACTGCCGGCCATCCTGGGTTGGCTACTCCGGCTGTGCAGTCACGAGCGCGCAGATGCCGTGATCGGCGCCATGCCTGGCGCGCCTGTCCTCTATCGACTCAAGTGACGCGCGGCTGACCCGCGCGCACCCAGTTACCGCGGCGCCACCGCTCCCGGTCGGCGATCCCGCGGGGGTGTCTCGCGTCGGCGCCGCGCTGTGCCTTTGCCATCCCGCCCAGAACGGAGTGTTTCCATGCCTTGCAAACCTCACCTCACCGCCCTCGCCGTGTCTCTGCTCCTGGCCAGCACCTCCGTGCTGGCCGATCTGAAGATCGGCGTGAGCATGCCCACCTTCGATGACAACTACCTGACCTACTTGCGCGAAAACATGAGCAAGAAGGCCAAGCAGGGTGGCATTTCGCTGCAGTTCGAAGACGCCCGCAACGACGTGGTCAAGCAGCTCAACCAGGTGCAGAGCTTCATCAGCCAGAAGGTCGATGCGGTGATCGTCAACCCGGTGGATACCGCAGCCACGCGCAACCTGATCGAGTCGGCGAGCAAGGCGGGCATTCCGCTGGTGTTCGTCAACCGCAAGCCGGATGACGCCAAGCTGCCGGCCGGGGTGGTGACCGTGACCTCCAACGACCGCGAGGCCGGGCATCTGCAGGCGCAGTACATCGCCGACAAGCTGGGCGGCAAGGGGCAGGTGGCGATCCTGCTGGGTGAGCTGTCGAACAACTCGACCCAGGTGCGGACGGCCGGCTTCAAGGAGATCCTCGGCAAGTATCCCGGCATCAAGATCGTCGAGGAACAGACCGGCATGTGGTTGCGCGACAAGGGCATGGACCTAACCAGCAACTGGTTGCTGGCCGGCAAGGAGATCGACGGCATCCTGTCGAACAACGATGAAATGGCCATCGGCGCGGCCATGGCGCTCAAGCAGGCCGGCAAGCAGGGCGTGCTGGTCGGCGGCGTGGACGGCACCCCCGATGCCCTGGCGGCCATCAAGCGCGGCCTGATGAGTGTGTCGGTGTACCAGGATGCACGTGGCCAGGCCGAAGGCGCCCTCAACGCCGCCGAGAAGCTGGCCAAGAAGGAAAACGTGGAACAGAACGTGACCATTCCCTATCGCCTCATCACTCCAGAGAATGTCGCCGAGTTCCAGGCCATGCTCAAGCAATAGGGAATGGCGCTGCCCGTCATGTCCGCAAAGCTGCGGGCGTGACGCTCAGGGGCATCCTGGAGAGGGTGGCTCCCTGCCGAAAAAGGCTCCCGCGAGGGGCCTTTTTTATTGGCTCGCCGCTAGTAAAATAATTTCCAAAAATATGTTGACTGGAAAATAAATTCCAATCAAAGTCGGGGCATTGGCTAGATCCGATGAGGTCTTCGCTCGCGAAGGCCGCTACAACAATAAGAAGGTGTGATCATGTCGTCCGCTCCCTTGGCGCTCGCGCTTGTCCGCATTCCGCTCACCCGTTGCCTCGGCCTGCTGCTGACCTGCAGTGGGGCCGCCGCGGCCGCGCTGCGCCTGGGCGTCGCCGTCACCCATTCCCTCGCCGACCTGATCCGCGCCCAGCAGCTCCAGGACCGTAGCGTCGATCCAGCCGCTACCGCCGCCGCCCCCGACGCCTATCCGCAGTTCCAGCGTCTATGACCTAAGCCGCGGGCCGCCCGGTGGCGGGCCGCGAGGAGAGCGTGACCATGCTAAGTTCCGCCACCGCCGCCGCGCCGGGCGCCCTGCCAGCCACCGCGGCGTCCAGCGAATACCTGCTGGAAATCGTCGACGTCACCAAGGAGTTTCCCGGCGTCAAGG
>NZ_WHOV01000203.1:0-862 GCF_009765395.1 Pseudomonas sp. BAV 4579
GGAAGCGACCCGTAAGTCGATGGAGCAGATCCAGGGCGCCCTGGTCGGTATCGCTCTGGTGCTGTCAGCGGTGTTCGTGCCCATGGCCTTCTTTAGCAGCTCGACCGGGGTGATCTATCGCCAGTTCTCCATCACCATCGTCTCCTCGATGGTGCTGTCGGTGCTGGTGGCCCTAATCCTGACCCCGGCGCTGTGCGCCACCCTGCTCAAGCCGGTCAAGCAGGGGCGCCACGAGAAGCGCGGTTTCTTCGGCTGGTTCAACCGCAAGTTCGAGAGCGGTCAGCACCGCTACGAGCGCAGCGTGGCCGCGGTGATCCGGCACAAGGTGCCCTTCCTGCTGCTGTACCTGCTGATCGTCGGCGTCATGGTGTTCCTCTTCACCCGCATCCAGTCGTCCTTCCTGCCGGAAGAGGACCAGGGCGTGATCTTCGCCCAGGTCACCACGCCGCCGGGCTCCAGTGCCGAGCGGACGCAGAAGGTGCTCGACACCATGCGCGAAATGATGATGAAAAATGAGCCTGGTATAAAATCTATGTTCACCGTCAACGGTTTCAACTTCGCCGGTCGCGGTCAGAGCTCGGGGCTAGGATTCATTCAACTTAAATCATGGGAAGAGCGGAGCGATCCGAAAGATAGCGCCGGAGCTATTGCAGGGCGATCCATGGGGTATCTATCCCAAGTCAAGGACGCAATAATTTTTGCGGTGGTTCCCCCTGCGGTCATGGAACTGGGCAACGCCACTGGTTTCGACTTCTATCTGCAGGACAACGGCGGCATTGGCCACGAGGCGCTCATGGCCGCACGTAACCAGTTGCTCGGCATGGCTGCGCAGAATCCCAAGCTGATGCAGACCCGACCCAAT
>NZ_WHOV01000204.1:0-2935 GCF_009765395.1 Pseudomonas sp. BAV 4579
GCTCGTTGCCGATCTCCCAGATCTTGATGTCCTTGGCGTAGCGCTTGGCCAGGGTATAGGCCTGCGCCTGGGTCAGCTTGTGGGTGATCACCGGCCGCAGGGTGATGTTGTACTTGCGGGCCAGGGACACCAGCCGATCCAGCTCGGGCAGGTTGGTCACCAGATACTCGCCGGAGCGATAGGTGCGCAGATTGCGCGCCGCCAGTAGCTGCAGGCGGGCCTCCATCTCGGCAGGCGGATAGGCGGCGCTGTTGTCGTGCCCGACCACCCCCAGGGGGATGTTCTTGTAGCCGGTCAATGGCGCCGAGGAGACGCTGCCACTGGCGACCGGCAGGACCACGTTCTGCACCGGTTGCACGCTGGCCGCGGGGGTCGGCGTGGTGGTGGTGCCCTGGGCCAGCGCGGTGTTCACCTTCTTGTCGAAGGCGGTCTTGTCATCGCCCGCGGCGCCCCGCATGACCTCCAGCGGCAGGTTGGCGCGCGAGGTGACGCCGTTGGCCAGGCGACTGGTCCAATAGGCGCTGCCGCTGCTGTCGGCGCTGCGGCCATAGAGGTTCTGGTAGACCTGGTTGACCAGGGCCGCATCGCTCAGCGATCCATAGAGGGCGATCGATTCGCTGTTGCCGGCGAAGGTGGCCGCCAGTTGCTCGACGCTCATGTCGCCGGCCAGGCGCGAGGCCCAGTAGTTGAGGCCGCCGGCATCGGCGGCCCGGCCGTAGTAGGCCAGGTAGAGCTGCTCGACGGTGGTCAGCTTGGACGAGGTCGCGGCATTGGCGGTGGTGCCGGTGACGGCGCCAGCCATGGGCGTGCTGCCTGCGGTGGTACCCGTGGTGCTGGTACCCGTCGCCGGCGCGGCGCCGGTGGTGGTGCCAGTGGTCGCTCCGGTCGTGCCGGTAGCCCCGGTCCCGCCGGTGGTGCCCGCGGTCGCACCGCCCGTGGCGGTCTCGGTCTTGGGCGGCGTGGCGGCCGTCGGGGTCACCTGCGGACCGATGCCGGCGCAGCTGTCCTTGTCCAGGTACTTGGCCAGCACCGCCCACTGCGGACGCTCCTTGCCATTGATCGGCTCGACCGCCTGGTTGTAGGTGCCCCAGCCCGGGCCGGCGGCCCAGTAGGTGGCCGGAATGCAGTTCTGCTTCAGATAGGCCAGCATGCCGTCGAGAATGGGCAACCAGCGCGCATCCGTGTCAGGTACGCCGAAGCCGCCGATGAAGCCGCGCTTGTTGTTGGCCTTGAGCCAGCTGACGAAGGGCTTGAGGCGCTCGACGCCATAGCTAGGCGAAAGGGTCGCCACGTTCAGGCTGGTGTCGAAGAAGGCCTGGGCCATGAAGATCAGGTTGTTGGCCGGATCGTTGAGCTTGAGCAGCGTATCGTTCCACTGCGGCCAGCGGGTGGTGTCGGCCCAGCCGTTGCCTTCGACGAAGATCGGGTGGGTCGAATCGACCGCGCGCACGCCATTGATGCCGTACTGGGCGGCGGTCGGCCAGTTGCTCACGGCGTCGTGGGGCTCGTTCATGATGTCGTAGCCATAGAGCGCCGCATGGGTGCCCCAGCGCTGAGCGACGCGGGTCATGAGATTCTGGAAGGCCTCGTAGGGGATTTCGCCCGCGCCGATGACCTTGCCCTGGTAGCGGGCGTAGTTGTGCAGATCGAGGATGACCTTAACGCCGTACTTCTGGGCGTAGCCCAGGGTGCGATCGATCAGGCCGGCGTAGGTGGGATCGAGATTGGCCCCCATGGACGATTGCAGGCGCTCCCAGAGAATGGGGAAGCGCACCAGCTTCACGCCCTTGGCGCTCCACTGCTGGAAATGGCTCTCGGCCGGGAAGATGAAGTTGCGGTCGTTGACACCGGGCAGTACCTGGGCGGCGAAGGTGGCGCCGGAGAAGTTGAGACCGACCAGGTCAACGGCCTGGGCGGAGGTGGCAAGCGAAGCGGTGGCGAACAGGGCAGGCAACAGCAGCGCCTGACGCGGCAGGCGGCGGGAGATGGAGCTAAGGATTGTCATCAAGAAGGAACCAGATAGGCCGAGGTGCGCGATTCGATCCGTGCATCCCACCTCGGTACAGCAGGAAAACTGCCGGGGAAGATCGTTTCCCTAGCACCTGCAAAGCCTAGTGCAAGCGCTAGACCAATAAGAACCCGTGCCATCACGATGCAGGGGTAAACGCAGCGTTTTGCCAGATGTACGGTGCCGATGATGGCACTTTGTCTACCGTTCGTCGGCGACCATCCGGTCACCCAGGAGACCTGTTTTCGCGTTGAAGTCAGGTTTGTCCGCTTTCTGACGGCTCAGGGCTTGCCGGCATAGCGGCGGATCAGTTCCATGACCGGTTTTGGGCGGTCTAGGTCGTACATCAGCCCGAAGTGACGCTCATGGGCAATCGGATGGCTCGGCTCGTCGAGCAATTCGTAGACGTTGATCTCGCGAACGATGTCGCGATAGCGCCCATTGAGTTCGGACAGGATGGCTTCGAGGCTGTCATGGCAGCCGCGATCGCCCGGTCGCCCGCCATCGGTGGCGCCCTGGTAGATCTCGCCGCAGTTGACCTCGTTGAAGAAGATCCGCGTCCGGTACTTTTCCGCCATGGCGCGCATCTGCCCCAGGTAGAGATCCATCCAGCGGCCGCGGTCGCGATAGTGCGGGTAGTAGTGGAAGCTGATGTGGTCGAACGCGAACCCGGCGGCCCGGGCCTGATCGAGAAACCACATGGAGCCCAGGCGATCGCCCGGGCAACGGGCCTTGGCGCCCCGGTCGTCGGGGTTGCAGGACATCACGTTGATGGTGGTCTCGAGGCCGGCGTCCAGTTCGTCGGAGGCCCGACGGATGCCGCGATAGATGTCCACCAGTCGACTGATGCGGATGCCGGCGCCGACCCGCGAATAGTCCTGCTCGTTGCCGATCTCCCAGATCTTGATGTCCTTGGCGTAGCGCTTG